>CAZLYS010000164.1:0-8224 GCA_964563415.1 uncultured Halomicronema sp. | reverse complement strand
GACCGCATCGGTTGCTGCGATTTTAGGATTCATCTCAGTCCCCGCTGACAAAACATAGGGACTAGTGGATTCACGCGGATCGGCGATCGCATCAGTACGATTCATCAATAAACTCCCATCCGCCTGTTTGGGCTGCAGCGATAATGCCCCCTTGGTTAGCTTAGGAATCGCCACCAAAATAGAACCCAGATAAAGGCTGGTAGCCAAGCTGTATAAAGTTGGTTGCTCTAAATCAATTGGCGTATAGCCGTCATCCCAATTGCCTAATTCTAGGGCAGTCACTCGGTCAAACCGAGGACGATCTGGATCGTAATAAAACCGTAGGCCCGAAACTCGCGGGAAATATTCACCCGGATGGTTAGGATCGTCGATCAACAAAAATTCGAGCGTATTTTTTAGCTCACGGGCCGTGAAATAGCCCCGGACCAAGGCACTGCCAGCAATGGGATCGACAATGCCGTTCCCTAGGGGAGTTAGCGCAAAGATATCGTAAACGGTCTGAATGCCTTGGTTGCCTTTGTCTAGCCCGGCCCGAATAAGCCCATTAGCCGTAAGAGCGACCTGGCTACCGGTCGCCAGACGCAGAGCATCTGTCACCACATTGGCTAGCGGCGTACCCGACACCACATCGGCATAATTCATGGGCCAGTTTTCCGTGATGGCTACCAGTGGTTGTGTCGTTTGATAACCGCGAGAGGCAAACACGACTTCGCCTGATTGCTGCAAAAAGTCTTCTACCCGGCTTTGAATATCAGGATCACCCTCAATTTGGTCATCTATGGGAATCAGTCGATAGGATTCCACTGTGACTTGTCCATCGGCCACACTCAGCACCAATTCCCCCAGATGCTCGCCATACTTACCTGTTTGCACCACGGGACGATGCCCAGATAGCAAGGGCTCAGCTAGCTCAGTATGGGTATGACCACCAATCACCACATCCAATTCTGGAATAGCCGCTAATAAGTCTAGATCTTCACCCCGATCAAATCGCCCATCCGAACCTTGGATCACCCCACCATGACTGAGGGCGATCGCCACATCAACTTTTTCATCCCTCTTGAGCATTTGCACAGCGGCTTTTGCCGTTGCAATCGGGTCAGTGAAGACCACCGCTCCGGGGTCCGCTGCATATTTAAAGGCGTCATAGCCGATGATGCCCACCAAACCAAATTTCAGGCCCCCCCGTTCAATCACGAGATGCGATCGCAGGATTTGGCGTTGGGCCATTTCCTGTAGATCCTTTAAACGCTCAGACTCAGCACTGACGTCACTGTTAGTCACAATCACCGCAGGCACCTCGCCAGCATTAGCCGCCTGCTTAATCGCCTGCCCTAACCCATCTGGCCCCAAATCAAACTCATGGTTGCCCAAGGTCGTGGCGTCATAGCCCATTTGGGCCATGAGCTGTAGTTCGGCCCCAAGTTCACGGCAAGCCGCAGCGACAGCGGTGCCCATACTGTAGTCACCGGCATCAAGCACGAGTACGGGACCGAGTTGCTCCAGTTCGGCCCGACGTTGGGCAATCAGGGCTCCTAGCCGGGCGTAGCCCCCCCGCGTCTGGTCATCGCCCAGACTCAACGGCGTGTAATCACGCAATGGCCCAACGCCAATGACATTGGAATGCATGTCGTTGGTGTGGAGAATGGAGAAAAATTGCCGGTCGGTAGTTTGAGCGATCGCTGTCAAAGCATCAAAATTCAACAACACGGTGCTGGCCATCGCACTACTTTTCAACAAGTCTCGGCGGGTACTGAAAAACATGGATTTGTAGGTTGAGTGAAATTAATTGTCTCAAGCCAAGGCTTAACTGGCGGCGATCGATCGCATCCAATTCAGTTGCGATGCGATCGATCCACCTCTTTTAGAGGCTAAGTCAGGTCAAGCGTGACCTTGTTCAAGGTTCCAGTGAAGTCAAACGGCGTTTCGTAGTCCTCGGTCACTGGAGTCCCGGTGTCGAAGCCCACATCCAAGGTTTCATCGATGGAGATGCGATTGGGGATTGTTTTCTCCACTCGGCCCTCACCAATTTTCTTGTTATTGGCATACAGCCTCACCATTGCGCCTGCAAAGGGCACGTCTTGGTCGGTTTTATAAACGGCTTTCAACTGCACATCGCCAGTGGGTAAGGGGCGATCGGACACGACATCGTACCGCTCTACATCCACTAGATTGTGGTGGTAAACCAGCTTGCCGTCTTGGATAAAGAGGCCATAGCCGCCGAAACGTCCCCCTTGGGTAATCAGGACCCCTTCAGCACCTTCCTTCGGAATGTTCACCTCAGCAGTGATGGTGTGGCTTTTGTGCTTCAGATCTGGGGCGGCGCCCTCGGTGACCCGCAAATGGTCAGGGTAGACAAAGTGAGTGCGGCCTGCCGTCAGACTGGGACGAAGCGCCACGTTCAAACGCTCGGTTTTGCGACCATCCAGGGGTAGTACTTCGTACTTGGCCGCTTGGGCATAGAACAGGTCCTTCATTTCCTGGAGCTTGTCAGGCATCTGATCGGCCAGATCGACCGCCTGACTGAAGTCTTCGTCAATGTGGTAAAGCTCCCAATCCAGGTGCAAGAGGTCCTTACCCTCGGGTGGATTCGAATTCCAGGGCTCATTAAAGAGCGCACTGGCCATCCAACCGTTGCTGTAAATGCCCTGATTTCCCAGCATCTCAAAATATTGAGTGGTGTGGCGGGTAGGGGCATTAGCCTCATCAAAGGTGTAGGCCAGACTGGTTCCCTCAACGGGTTTTTGGGCAATCCCGTTAACTTCTACTGGGGCTTGTATCCCAATGGCCTCCAGAATCGTGGGATACAGATCAATCACGTGGCTGAACTGGTAACGCTTGCTGCCAAGATCTTTAATGCGCGCCGGCCAGGAAATCGCCAGCCCGTTGCGGGTACCGCCAAAGTGGGAAGCAATCTGCTTGGTCCACTGGAAGGGGGTATCCATGGCCCAGGCCCAGGCCGCAGGGAAATGGTTGAAATACTTGGGACCACCCAAATCAGGCAGGGCTGCCAGTTTGCGATCCAATGGTTCGGGAATGGCGTTGAAGAAGGAATTTTCGTTCAGCAAACCTTCGAAGCCACCTTCAGCACTGGAGCCGTTATCGCCTGCGATGTAGATGACCAGGGTGTTGTCCAGTTCCCCCAGATCGTCGATCGCGTCAATCACTCGCCCCACTTCGTAGTCAGTCTGAGCGGTGAACCCAGCGAACAGTTCCATCATGCGAGCATAGACGCGCTGTTCCTCTAGAGGGAGTGCATCCCAGGCGGCCAGACTGTCCGGGCGTGGCGTGAGTTGGGTATTGGCAGGAATCACGCCCAGCTTTTTCTGCCGCTCAAAGGTCTCTTCGCGATATTGGTCCCAGCCCTGGTCGAATTTGCCTTTGAACTGATCGGACCACTCCTCAGGTACTTGGTGAGGAGCATGGGTCGCACCGGGTGCCAGGTAGGCGAAAAAGGGCTTCTGGGGAGACACCGCCTTGACCTGACGGATAAAGCTAATGGTGTGATCCGCTAGATCCGTGGTGAGGTGATAAGCAGATCCGTCGGCATTGGTTTTGGGGGCTGCGATGCGAGTGGTGTTTTCCACAAGTGAGGGCGTGTATTGGTCGGTATCGCCGCCGATAAAACCATAGAAATAGTCAAACCCTTGGGCATTTGGCCAGTGGTCGAAGGGGCCAGCAACACTGGTTTCCCAATCGGGGACATTGTGATCTTTGCCAAACCAGGCAGTGGCGTAGCCATACTCTTGCAAGATTTTGGAAAAGGGGGCGGCAGTCTGAGGAATTTCGCCAGAGTAACCGGGGAATCCCGTCCCGGCTTCGCCAATCACACCGGAACCCACAGAGTGATGGTTACGCCCGGTGAGCAGGGCGGCGCGGGTGGGAGAACACAAGGCAGTGGTGTGGAACTGGGTATATTGCAGGCCGTTCTTGACCACGCGGTCCATCGTGGGAGTCGGAACTGCGCCGCCAAAGCTGCCGAACTGACCGTAGCCCACATCATCCACCAGTACGAGGAAGATGTTGGGGGCGTTTTCGATGCCAAAGGTTTCGGGCAATTTCAGCTTCGACTTGACGGGCTCGGAACCTTCAAAGGTCAGGTTGATTTTGCCGGTAAAGGGCTCTGGTGGATGGGGAATGAGTTCTTGAGCGAGAGCAGGAGGGACGGCGGATTGCAGCACTAGCGCCGCGATCGCCACCCAAGCCAAGGTGAAATTCCAAATGCGAGAGAGCATCTACAAACCTCATCAACACAGCAAGCAAGGCATCGCCAAATGCTATTGACCAATGGACGTATGACAAGTTGCAGGAATACCAGTAGAAGGGCGATCGCACAACTTAGAAGCCCACAATCGCACAGCTTCAGAACTCACCATTAACTTTTTAGGTAAAGACGAGGTAAATGTTTACAAGTCTTTGACGTTAGTTATACGGCTCACTGACGGGCAGTTAGTCGAACCAATCATCAATGTCGTTGGAGATGTGACGCATGGTGTCATCCACGTCATCGACAAAATCTTCAACCGTGTCATCAATATCGGTAAAAGGCTCCCAAATCCTGAAATCAGTCACATCGTTGTACGTATCAGTGACATCATCCACCACATCCTCGACGCCCTCAGTCACATCCCGTAAGGGGTCAATGTCCAAAAAGTCGCCATCCAAAGCGTCATCCACGTCTTCGATGAGGTCGATGGTGTCAAATAGGCCAGCAGTCTTTTGGGGTGAGTGATTGCTAGATGCTAACTGGGGGGAGAGCACGGCGGGGGCCGGTCGGGCAGATGCGATCGCGATTCCCACCACACTGATACTCAAGGCATACGCTAAACGGTTGATAACTCTCATGGCTTTCCTACGAGGGACATTATTCAAGCACAGTCGCAATGACAACAGTCGGCTTAGCGAAAGTGAAATGAGTTGAGAAATCGATCAAGGTTGTGGACTGATCGACTGCCAGCCACCACGCCATACAGGCGATCGTCTACTAGGTAGAACTGCACCACGTAGGAGATGCCATTGTTAGCAGTAGTCAAGTATTCGCGTCCCGGATATCCCTGTAGCGTCGTGCGAGTACCCATTACACTCAACGTCCCTGCATCTAAAGATTCCAAAATGGTTGTGGCGACGGTGCTGAGTAGAGCATCAGCGTCATCCGTGGTGACGTTGGGGGGCACATCCACATAAGCAACCTGATACTTATCGTCCGTCGCCATCAGGTTATACATCGTGAACTGCCGCCAAACTAATGACTGACCCTGATACTCAATTAGGTGGGGCGTCACGATGGGAGTCGCGGGGACATCAACGCTGAAATTACCCACCTCACTGACAAATGGCCGCCAGGGATCTGCGATATGAAACGAGTTCACAAACTGGTAAACCTCACCCAAATCAGGAGCAGAAGCCATAACCGCATACAGTCGGCGATTCACCAGATAAAACTGCACATTGGCAAAACGTCCCTCCGACAGATGCAAATACTCTCTGCCGGGAATGCCGTCGAGGTACACCGGTGCGCCACGATTCGCGATCGCCTGCCAATCTAAGTTGTCGAGCAAGGGCTGCGTCTGCAGACTGTCAACCACAGCCTCTTGTCCCAGTGCCAGCAGACTTAGCGGGATGTCGGTGTAAGCCACCGCAAAGATACTTTCGTCGTCGCGGGCAGCGGCGAGTGTCCACTCGAAAGTGCCGTCCTCCAAGCGGATTGTTCGTGTCGAAACCTCAGGATGGCTCGGCATCGCCACGGAAAAACCACCCATTTCCGAGACATAGTGACGACCGCCAGGATGAGCCGCGATCGTCGATGGCGCAGGCAACGGCACCGACGATGCTGACCTTTGAACGATGGTTTGCATGCCCACGCCTAGCACTATGGCCAGGCTTAGGGAGGTGAGGTTGATGGGGTTAACCATTGGCATAAACTATGAACGACTCTGATATAGCAGAATTCGGAATGCTGAAGTCGGAATACCCTTCGGGAAGGACAAGTCCTACGGAATTGAAAGGTCTGTCAAATGGCGATTACAGCGCTCTAGAGTAACCTCACAAAACTGCAATTTGCTATATCTGTGAAGTCAGTTTAGGTCAATTCCATCTCATCGCAAGCAGGGGCGGGTATTCACTTGTCCACTGCGGCATGATCTTGGCCTACCCATAGCAGTGCTGCCTGAGTTAGTCCAGACTTGCTTGCATGGCGCAATTGCTCGACCTCGCCAGATAAATGCCTCCCAAAATCACAACAAATCCGAGACCAGTTAACGGACTGAGGGCTTCCGCAAAGATAAGCCAGCCAAGGAAGGCGCTGGCCAGAGGTTCTAACAGAAGGAAGAGCGCAATAAAGCTCGACGAAAACTTGGCCATGCAGTCAGCTAAAAGATTTTGCCCCATCCCCTCGGAAATGATGCCTAATCCCAGCACGGCTAAGAGACTCATACTTGTGGTTGGCCACACTTGACCTTCAGTGAGCCAAACAAATGGGAAGAGCAAGAGACTGCCAACGGTACAGCGCCATAGCAAAATGGTGGTTGCCGAGAACCACGTCCGCAGATGTTCTACGAGCAAAAAGTAAACGGCTAAGAAGACGGCTGACAACAAAGCATAGGCATCGCCGACGAGGGTATCCATTTCACCGATTTGGATATCTTCTAAACCCAAGACCAAAGCTCCGCAGATAGCGATCGCCAATCCCCCCACAAAGCGAGCATCAAATCGTTTACCGAGGACGAGCCAACTGCCCACACTGGCGAAGACCGGGGTGAGGTTGTTCAACAACATCGATTTGGCGACGCTGGTATACATCAGCGAAATCGCCCAGAGGCCTAAGGTTGTGATCGAGACGAGCCCCACGGCAGCTAATAAGCCATAGTGCTGGTAAGTCACGGGCTCTGCGGTCGAGGACGGGCTTGCCTGGTGACGCCCTTGAGTAACGAGTTGCCAACTGCCCCGACCTAAACCAAACACCAGCAAAAACACCAGCATCCGATTTAGCACAGTGGCGTTGGGACCCAAGTCAGTTTCGCTGAAGCGGATGAAAATGGGCGCAAAAGAGACAGCAGTTAACGCAATACAGAGTGTGGCGATCGCTCCGAGGTCAGGTCTACTTGCAGCGGGAGGTGAGACCGATGACTGAGTCATGGTGAGAACCATTGACTAACTCCACAATTCACCTTACACCGCTTCGCTAGTCTTGAATCTAAAGAAGCCGAGCGGCCGAGCGATCAAAAACGGATCAGGCTCAAACTGCCCAACTGGAAGTTGGGCATCTGAATAACGCTCTTAACTATCTCCCAATAGCTGTAGCCCCAACAGCGCCCCTAAAATCACGGCATAAATCCCAATCGTTTTGAGCCAAGAACTCCGCTTGAGCCAAAACCGACCGACGACTCCCGTTAAAATAGCGGCCATCAGATAGCTAAACATTACCTGCCCGACAATCTCACCCGCTTCATAAGAACTGGGATAAAACGCCTGAGATAATGCGATCGCGGCGTGCACAATAAATGGCGGAATGGCAATCACAAAAGCTTAAGCCAAGGACCTGCTGATTTCATCGGAGTTCTCTCGATCAGGAACAATGGAACGTTTTCAAAGTGCCCCAATCCAACTCCCATCTCGCGATTACGGGGAACAGCGTTACCCAACTCCACCGCTTAAGCTAAGCATATAGCCATCTGCAAAGCCATCACGCCGTTCGCTCGTCCTACCACTAACATTTAGACAGCCAACTCTGGTGACTTTTTGAGGGCATTGAGCATGGCAGCATTATCAAGTCGGTTCACAACCCAGGCAGGAGTCGGGCGATCGCGGTGCTGTACCCAGCGCTCTAAAAAGGCCTGTCGGTGCATCACGTCAGCTCCGAGATGACGTTTGTAGGGCAGTTCCATCCCCAAATCCCAAAAGGCGAAGCCGCTGCGAGCCAACACTTGCCCTAACAGTGCCAGTTGTACTGACCCGGCACCATTTTGGATGTGAAATCCGGCCAAGCTGGTATACATTGTGCCAGTGGTGTAACCCACTTCGCCCGCCACCAATTGATCGCCGTTGTAGATTTCAACCGAATGGAGAGCAACGTTGTTTTGAGGGTGTTGATGTAGCTGGATAAACGCATCACAGAGGGGAGCAATCAGCCAGTTAGCGGTGTGATAGTTCACAATCTCGTCCAAGCATCCTTGAAAATCCTGATTAATCGCAAACGTCAGTCCTCTAGCGTGGCGCTTGAGCTTAC
>CAZLYS010000163.1:0-8231 GCA_964563415.1 uncultured Halomicronema sp. | reverse complement strand
GCACAATCAAATCTAACAATACGTAGGTTGCGGTTGAGGAACGAAACCCAACGCCTGATCAATCGCCATCAGATTACCCTGGCCGCAATGAATCGCAATTCTGCAATACAGTTCTTTTCGATGACTCATGATCTGTCTTAGGAGAACATTACGATGAGAGTCGGTGTTTGGTTGACTCAAGCAGAGAAGCTGTGATGATTCCTGACTTATCAGTGTGTAAGCTTCACCTGACCCATTATTTGATTTGGAGCATCGCTGGCATCAGCCTCCTCACAGGCTGCGTAGTGCCCCCTACCCATGAGGGAGAACCTGATCACCCGATAATGGCCGCCCCTATGCCGCCAGAAATGGTGCCAGAGCAGGTGAGCGATCGCGTGCTTGCACAAGCCTCACAAGAGTTACAACTGCCCATCAACGAACTCAGCATTCTCCGGGTTAATCAAGAGACCTGGCTAGATGGGTGCCTGGGCTTGGGTCGCCCTGATGAAGGTTGCTTGCAAGCACTCGTTCCAGGCTGGCAGCTAGAAGTTTTTCATCAAAACCAGAGCGATTTTTACCGAACCGATAATGATGGCAATGTCATCCGGCGATCGACCCTAGACAACAACCTGCCACCTTCCATCGCCGCAAAAGTTATCGACTTGGCCGCCTCAGCGTCAGGCATTCCGGCTAATCAGCTCACGGTTACAGCGGCTGAACCCCGCCTGTGGAATGGCTGTCTAGGAGTTGCCCCTCCCGACACCGCCTGCACGGAAATCGCTATTTACGGCTGGCAAGCGGTGATCGAAGGTAATGGCAAAACACTGACTTATCACACCGATATGATCGGCAACGACATTCGCTTGAATGATTTGGAATAGGGGCGATCGCATTCGCCGCACTGGTCAGGGGTGAAGCCTACTCGAAGCAAAATATATTTGTCAAAGGAGATGTTGAGTCAGGTTTTTCCTCACAGTTGCCGGATGGCATCGCGGAAATTCATCACCGCATCAAACTGATTCTCTGGCTGCACATGCGCTGCCAGTACTTGAAAATCTAGGTCAGGTAGCAATTCACTCGCGTTGATCAGCTCATATCCCTGCGATCTCAGGTGATAAATTGAAAAAGTTCCAGCTTGCCACTGCCAAATTTCGATGACGCCTAACCCCTGATATATCTCTAACTTATTGACCAGTCCGCTGGTAATGACGACTTCGATCGCCAAGTCAGGAAATTCCTTTTCGCGCCTAAACAGTAGCATTCATCGGGTTCTAATCCCCGCTGCTCAGCCGCTTTCCGAAACGTGGTGGAACCACCTGCATGGAATCGGGTGCGCGTTGCTTGCAAATAGGCTTCGACCAACATCCCGATCATTTTCTTCAGCTCTCCGTGCTCAGGAGAGTTGGTCATGATTTCTAGCGTCCCCTCCAAATAGCTCAAACGCAGGCTGGGAAAGTTATTCCCTAGTACGTCTAGCAGCGCGGTGTACTGTGGCCAATCCACACCATGCAGCAGCACCCGTTGTTCGGTGCCCGCTTCAGGAGATTGAGTCAGCAGTTGGGAAATCATTGCAATAGGCGTCTCATCCAGGCCATTAATAACAGTTTTACGGAACTAGCTAGAGGTTCGGTATCTCTCCAGAATTGCCATAAGTTCTTGAGCACATTGTGCGGCTTTTTCGGGAGTATCGCACCTGCTCGCATTCACTCGTTCGATTTTTACGCCTTCATGGGCAAGCATTGTAGTGCGATCGTGGGCTTCTGCAGAAGTTGCATGGTGAACGGTATCACCATCGACTTCAACTGCCATCATGATGCCGTCTTTGATAATGATGAAGTCTGGTTCAATACGCCGATAGGTTTCACCCCACGAATAAAAACTGGCAATGGAGTAGATGAAATACCCAAAGCTTTCAAAACTGTGTAGAGATTAATCCCAGGTTGCGAACGGAAGAGAAGACCGTCCTTTGTCTGGTGGGCAATATTGTCAGATCGAACACGTCCCTGATTTGATACTCCGTCTCCTGAAAGCCATATCTTTGCCTTTTCTCTCCAGCCTGGAGTATCAGAGATTTCTGGACCGACAAAAACTTCATCAATATAGATTTCTCTATCAAAAGTAGACGCTTTTTGAATTGCTTCTTTGATATTTTGTTGAACCGTGTTCAACTCATCTTCTAGCTGAAGAAATAATTGTTGCGGTATCAATAAATTCAAATGATAATCATCTGATGCTTCAAAGTCATCGAACCTCTATTCCCACAATTCAATATCTGGCTTGCCATAAGCTAGGACAGTAACTTCTCTCACTTTTCCTGCCTTGGCCAACAAGCGCGCAGTCAAGGCAAGATAGCCTTCTACTCGATTCAATAATTCCTCAGAATCCACGTTTTCTCCTTACTTAATTTAAGATCTTCTGTCCTCATTGGAAATGAGTAACAATGAATATCCTTACAGAGAGATAAATCCTCTGTGTTTATTTCATGTTATTCATCACAACTGAAGCAGGCTTGTTCACCTTAAGCATGATAGAAAATGATCGGCTTGATTCTAATTTGCCCGACTCCCCGAAAATTAACCAATAATGAACACACTGGTGGTGTTAGATTCTATGGTTTGAGCCAATGACACAGTGGCAATTTTGGATCGATCGCGGCGGCACCTTTACCGACGTTGTGGCGCGGCGACCGGATGGGCAACTCGTTGTCCACAAGCTGCTGTCCGAGAATCCTGATCGCTATGCCGACGCTCCCCTTCAAGGGATTCGGGCCCTGATGGGTTTGAACGCTGACGCTCCCATTCCGGCTGCAGAAATTGCTGCGTTGAAAATGGGCACCACTGTCGCTACGAATGCCCTGCTAGAGCGGAAGGGCGATCGCACTCTCCTCGTCATTACCGACGGCTTTCAAGACGCCCTGCGCATTGGCTATCAAAACCGGCCTGACATTTTTGCCCGCCACATCCAACTGCCTGAAATGCTCTACGAGCAGGTCATTGGTGTCCCCGAACGCATTGATGCTCACGGCGAGATTCTACAATCCCTCACCCCGGACGCCGAACGAGTTCTGAGCAAACAACTTCAGGCAGCCTACGATGATGGGATTCGGGCCTGCGCGATCGTCCTCATGCACGGCTATCGCTATCCCCTTCACGAACAGCGCGTCGCTGAACTTGCCGCCAAAACTGGCTTCACCCAAATCTCCGTTTCCCATCAAGTCAGTCCCCTGATGAAGCTCGTCAGCCGTGGCGATACCACGGTGGTGGATGCGTACTTATCTCCGATTTTGCGTCGTTATGTTGATCGCATTGCTGCAGAGCTACAGAATGCGGAATGCGGAATGCGGCATGCGGAAAAAGAAGTTTCGCTTTCAGACAATCGAGATTCCGAACTCCGAACTCCGAACTCCGAACTCCAAACTCGCCTCATGTTCATGCAGTCCAATGGTGGTCTGACCGATGCGGCGCTCTTCCAGGGCAAAGACAGCATTCTTTCTGGACCGGCAGGCGGCATTGTTGGAGCTGTACAAACTAGCTTGCGGGCCGGGTTTTCGCGCATTATCGGATTTGACATGGGGGGCACCTCGACAGACGTGTCTCATTTCAACGGAGAGTACGAGCGCACGTTTGAAACTGAGGTGGCGGGGGTACGGCTGCGAGCCCCGATGATGGCGATTCACACGGTCGCGGCAGGGGGCGGCTCGGTGCTGCACTTTGACGGCAGTCGCTATCGGGTGGGGCCAGATTCGGCGGGGGCGTATCCAGGACCTGCCTGTTATCGCCATGGCGGACCGTTGGCCGTGACAGATTGCAATGTGATGCTGGGCAAGCTGCAGCCAGACTGCTTTCCCCAGGTGTTCGGGCCGCAGGGCGATTTGCCTCTAGATGTCGAAAGTGTGAAGGTCCAGTTTGCGAAGCTGGCCGATCGCATTCATCAGACGACTGGGGACTCGCGATCGCCGGAAGCCGTTGCCGCTGGCTTTCTCGCGATCGCAGTGGAAAAAATGGCGAACGCGATCAAGAAAATTTCCGTGCAGCGGGGATATGACGTGGCGGAGTATGCCCTTTGCTGCTTTGGCGGAGCCGGGGGCCAGCATGCTTGTCAGATTGCCGAAGCGCTGGGGATGACAGAGATTTTCATCCATCCCTATGCGGGGGTACTGTCGGCTTACGGCATGGGCTTGGCGGATATTCGGACACTGCGGGAGCGATCTCTGGAACTACCCCTACAGTCAGCAACCCTGACGGAACTCAAAACGGTTTTGAACGAACTGGCTGCATCCGGCCTGCAAGAACTCGCGCAACAGGGCATTCCGGTGTTGGATAACCCTGATGTCCTCGCTTCGCAGTCGGGGGTTCAAGTCTTGCCCCGCGTCCATCTGAAATATGTGGGTACGGATGCCCCCCTCATCATTCCCTATGGCACTCAGGACGAGATGACAACGAGCTTTGCCAATTTGCATCGCCAGCGATATGGCTTTGTGCAGCCCGACAAAGCCCTGATTGTCGATAGCGTTTCCGTTGAGGTGGTGGGCCACACGGATGTGCCAGAGGA
Organism: uncultured Halomicronema sp.; assembly: GCA_964563415.1. Taxonomy (GTDB): domain Bacteria; phylum Cyanobacteriota; class Cyanobacteriia; order Phormidesmidales; family Phormidesmidaceae; genus Halomicronema. The sequence continues at coordinate 3,701 of CAZLYS010000163.1, read as the reverse complement.
GCCTCGCCTCACGCGTCACCGAACAACACCGCTAATGCCCAAAGCGACTGTGGATGTTTATATGGGCGATCGCTGGCACGCCACCCCCATCTACCATCGCGACGACCTGTGCCCTGGTGACGCAATCGCTGGCCCCGCCCTCATCATCGAAGCCACCGGCACCAACGTCGTCGAACCCCACTGGCACGGTACCTTCACCGACCTGGGCGCATTGGTATTGCGGCATCACTCCGCCGCTGCTGATACATCCCGCACGGGTGAGGCATTTGCGGAACATCATTCTGGACAGGAGCCAGCCAGCGATCACACCAATGCCTCGCCCCTACCGTCCCCCCATCCCCCCATCCCCCCATCTCCCGATCCCTCCATCCCCGACCCCGTCCGGCTTGAAATCTTCAATAACCTCTTTCGGGCGATCGCGGAAGAAATGGGCGTCACCCTGCAAAACACCAGCACCTCCGTCAACATCAAAGAACGCCTCGACTTCTCCTGCGCCATCTTCGACACCCAAGGCCAACTCGTCGCTAATGCTCCCCACATTCCCGTCCACCTCGGCTCCATGGGCGAAAGTGTCCAGAGTCTGATCCGCGCCAAAGGCAATACCCTCCGCCCCGGCGACGTCTACGCCCTCAACAATCCCTATAACGGCGGCACCCACCTGCCCGACGTCACCGTCATCACCCCCGTCTTTTTAGAAGCGCAGATCCCCCCATCCCCCCTTCAAAAGGGGGGCAATGTGATTCGAGATGTGAAAAGCCCCCTTAGTAAGGGGGCGGCGACAGCGGGGGATCCCCACTTCTACGTCGCCTCTCGCGGACACCATGCTGATATCGGCGGCATCACCCCTGGTTCCATGCCTCCCCAAAGCCACACGCTGGAGGAAGAAGGGGTGCTGATTGACAACTTCTTACTGGTAGACCAAGGCGCATTTCAGGAACCGGCATTACGAAAATTACTGACCGGAGCGCCCTACCCTGCTCGCAATGTGGCGCAAAATATCGCTGATCTCCAAGCCCAAATCGCCGCCAACGTCAAAGGAGCAGAAGAACTGCGGCGCTTAGTGGCTCATCAGAGACTCGATACGGTGATCGCCTACATGGGGCACGTGCAAAACAACGCGGAAGCCTGTGTGCACCGGGTGATCGATCGCCTCACTCCCGGTCAATTCACCTATGCCCTAGATGACGGCAGCCATATTCAGGTTCGCATCGACATCCACCCCCAAGACCGCAGCGCCACCATTGACTTTACCGGTACTTCACCGCAGCGTTCTAGCAATTTCAACGCCCCTGCTGCCGTCTGTAAAGCGGCAGTGCTGTATGTCTTCCGTACCCTGGTGGATGATGACATTCCTCTGAATGCGGGCTGTCTAAAACCCTTGGAAATCATCATTCCAGCCGGTTCCCTGCTGAATCCGCAAGCTCCGGCAGCGGTCGTGGCAGGCAATGTGGAGGTCTCGCAGGCGATCGTCGATGCCCTGTACGGCGCATTGGGCGTCATGGCAGGTTCCCAGGGCACCATGAACAACCTGACCTTTGGCAATGAACGTTACCAGTACTACGAAACCATCTGCGGGGGCTCCGGGGCGGGACCAGACTTCGGCGGCACCGATGCCGTCCACACCCACATGACCAACTCTCGCCTCACCGACCCCGAAGTGCTGGAATGGCGCTACCCGGTGCTGGTCGATCGCTTCGAGATTCGTCAGGGTAGCGGCGGCGCGGGCGAGCACCGAGGGGGACACGGCATCCGCCGCTGCCTTCAGTTTCGCGAATCAATGACCGCTTCGATTCTCTCTAGTCACCGCACCGTTGCACCCTTTGGCTTGGCGGGGGGTGAACCGGGCGCAGTCGGTCACAATCGGTTGGTTAAACCGGATGGGTCTGAAATCCTTTTGGCCGGTCAAGATCAGGTCAATGTCGAGCCGGGAGACTGCCTCATCATCGAAACTCCTGGTGGCGGCGGCTATGGCGAAGTCTCGTCTAGCCAAATCGCCCAACACGATGCTTGACTACGCGTAGCTCTGCTCTGAGAATTCGGCTTAAATAAAAGGAATTTGTTGAAAGGCTCAAGCTCTGGGACTTGAACTCACCTTTCCACATTTCGACCTCCGAATTCCGAACTCCTAAGCTCATGTCAGATCGCGGTAAGTATCACGGGCAGCGACTCAACGCGAAAGAGGTGTTGCGACTCTATGCCGCTGGAGAACGCGACTTTCGCGGTACCATACTACGCGGCTGCAACTTCCACGAAGTCAACTTATCGAGAGCAGACTTTACTGGGGCAGATATCCGCAGTGTTCGGTTCACAAAATCAGCTTTAGTTGAAACTAACTTTTCTAAAGTAAAGGCCGGGACGAGCAGAAATTGGTTTCTTCTTCAAAGCGCTATCGTGTTAGTTTCGTCTGTCACAATCATATACGCTGCTATTACGTCTTCTAGCTTCTTGACTGCCGACCTTTTCCAAAATAGCAACATAGAAGCTCTAGGGATCTCACCTGGGATTTTATTGTTTTTGTTTCATTTTTCTTGCTGTCTTTTGTTTGCCTTGTTAGGATTTTCTGGAGGCACAGCTTTAGGTATCTCAGTATCTTACTTTTTTTTTGATTACTGCTTCTATAATACTTTCTCTCTCAGGAATAAATGAAATACAAAAAGATATAATCATTGAGATTTTAGCGTCATTTACTGGCTCAGCTACTATAACAACTTGTTTCTTTCTTCTAGGAAGCTGGCCAGCGACGTGCTCCTTTTTGATTTTGGGTGAAAAAGCATCTTTTATCCTAATCTCATCTCTTTTTATTTTACTGATTTCACCTGAAGATCAGTTGATCAAAACTTTTTCGATCGCTCTTTTATATGTATCTTCTATATATGTTGTTGCATGGCGTTCCTGTGATACTTATCGAAACTATAATTATTTTCGTGGAGCTAATTTGCCTGTCTCTATTTCTTTTCACGCACTTTTGGGTGGGATATCTTTTCAAGGTTCAGATCTTCGGAAATCAGTTTTCGTGGAGGCTAAACTTAAAGGGACAAACTTTATTGGTTCAAGAAAGACTCCTACAAACCTGACACATATACGCTGGCATAAAGCTATTGACCTTGACTACGCAGTTTTTTTTAGATACTTCCAAATGCGTAGCCACCGCTTTATTAATCTCCTCACAACTCTAGATGGCAGAGAGCAAGATTTTTCAGGTTTCGATTTGGAGGATGTTAATCTAGCTGGGGCAAGATTGCAGGGTGCTAATTTCTGTAATGCTTATTTAAACAATGCGATTCTCAAAGGGGCTGAGTTGCTTAAAGCTAATCTCATTAATACTCAATGCATTGGCACCGACTTTACTGGAGCACACTTCACTGGAGCCTGTCTAGAAGCGTGGAATATCGATGACACTACAGAACTTAAAGATGCTGAATGTGATTACGTTTTCCTCAAAGAGCGGCCCGATCGCTACGGCAACCGCGAGCGCCGACCCCACAACCCCGACAAAGTCTTTCAAACCGGTGACTTCGAGAAATTTTTCAAAGAAATGCTCGACACGGTTCAGATTCTTATCCGTAACGGAGTCGATCCCCAAGCATTCCAGGCAGCCTTTGACAAAGTCATGGCCGGAGAACCCCGATATTAACCGCGAATCCATTCAAGGAATCGAAAAACAAGGCCATGACGTACTGCTGACCTTGCAAGTCCCCGAA
>CAZLYS010000162.1:0-8239 GCA_964563415.1 uncultured Halomicronema sp. | reverse complement strand
GATTTATGGACATCAAGCTGATCAATATTGGATTTGGCAATATTGTCTCGGCTCACCGAGCCGTGGCCATCGTAAGCCCTGAATCCGCGCCGATTAAACGAGTGATTGCCGACGCCCGCGATCGCGGACAGCTGGTTGATGCCACCTATGGCCGCCGCACCCGCGCCGTTCTGATTATGGATTCAGGGCACATCATCCTCTCGGCCATTCAACCAGAAACCGTTGCCCAGCGTTTTGTTGCCCATAAAGATTCACCCAATACCTAAGCTAGTGGGGCTATTTTGAGTCCTGGATAAAGCTTTGAAAGTTCTCCGGAGGGAGCGATCACCAACACGCAATAAGGGGGAGAGTCTACTTTTTGCGATCGCTCACTTATGAATGCCCTGAAGCAAACTTTGCGGATTGCTGCCTCCTCTTCCGCAATCGACCCAGTTGCAGTTTGTCATCGCCTCGCCGGATATGACTTTCCTTGGGAGCTCAATCGTTCCCTTGAAATTGCCGTTTTAAAGACCTTTTGTGTCCCCCGAATTTCGAGTCTGTTGCACCAAACAGGAGAGTTTGAACACCGAACTCAAAAACGCTACGACGACACCGGTCTGATTTTGGGCAACATCTTGAAATGGGGCTACGACAGCCCCCAAGGGAGCGCCGCTATCATGCAGATGAATCGCATTCATCAGCGTTTCCATATTCACAATGAAGATTTTCTCTACGTCTTGTCAACTCTGATTTATGAACCCATTCGTTGGAATCGGCACTTTGGCTGGCGACCCTTTACGCCGGATGAAAAACAGGCTCTCTTTCGGTTTTGGCGAGTCGTAGGAGAGCGGATGGGACTGTGCCAGATTCCGGAAACCTATGAAGCTTTTCAGGACTTCAACCAGGCTTACGAAGCTGAGCACTTTCACTATCACCCCGATAATCGAGCCATTGGCGATGCCGTTGTGCGGTTGATGCAGAGCTGGTTGCCAGCGATCGCCGCGCCTCTGGTTCCTCTGGTACTGCGTGCGGTGGCCGATGAACCCATGCGCTTAGCGCTAGGTTGGTCAGCCCCGCCCTCTCAACTACGGCAAGCCATGTTGCAGGGTTTGCAACTACGCCAGCAACTCATGCGTCGTTTGCCCCGGCGCCAGCGGCCTCGCTTTGGCGTTGATCAGACTAACCGGACTTATCCCAACGGTTATCAACTGTCGCAGCTCGGTCCAGACTCGGCTTCCCACTCTGGCTCTCGCTGTCCGTTTTTCAGAATGCGTTCCATGCTCAAAGGCGAACTTTAAGCAAATCTCTCTTTACAATGGGAAAAGCTGTTGAACAGCTATCTGTTGTTTGTTGCGATCGCTTTTCCCATGTCTGCATCCTCTTCCGCTCGTCCCGCCTCCATCGAAAAACTGGTTCAGCGGTTTCAAAAAGCGGCTGAACCGAAGCGGCGTTACGAACAACTGCTTTGGCTGGCCAAAAAGTTAGAAGACTTTCCCGCAGAGGCCAAGACGGAAGACAACAAAGTCAAAGGCTGCGTTTCGCAGGTCTACGTGATTGCTTCTTTAGAGGACGGCAAAATCCACTATTTGGGTGAATCCGATGCCCAGATCACCAAAGGTCTTGTGGCGTTTCTGATTCGGGGCATGAATGGCCTCACGCCTCAGGAAGTCATTGATCTATCGCCCGACTTTATTAAAGAAACTCAACTCGACGTCAGCTTGACCCCCTCACGAGCTAACGGGTTTTACAACATTTTTAAGATGATGCAGACTAAAGCTGCCGACTTGACCGCCGAAACTTAAGACCATCACGTATTGGGTATCTCACCCAGCCTAGGATTCACAAGACCGCCGAATCTGGAGCCGAGACTTGCTCGTAAGCGGTCCGCAAACTGCGGGGAATTTGGCTAGCCAGGGTCACGGCCCGAATCGCCATAAAGCTCGCTAAGGCTAGCCACAACAACATCGAACTGCCTAGAGCGTGGGCGAGTCCACCCAAGGGCAAAAAGCCGACACCTGTCGCCAACAGCGTTGAGTTCCGCAATAGTGCCCCTTGGGTTAGGCCCAAAAAGTAACCATCCAGCAGAAAGGCGATCGCGCCCACGCCAAGTGTTGGCAGTAGCCACCACACCTGGGCTTGCACTAGATCAATGACTGACTGATGCTGCGTCATGAGTGGGAACAGCCTTTGTGACCAGAGGCTAAAACAGATCGCGATCGCCGATCCGAGCAAAACGCTGGTACTCAGCCCCCAAACGAGTAGCGCCTTGAGTTGCTGCACCTCTCCCGTACTGTAGAACTGCCCTGCAAAGCTCTCGGTCGCAAACGCCAGCCCGTCCACAAAATACGAGGTCAAGGTCACGACCTGTAACAGCAGGGTATTAGCGGCCAAAAACTCACGCCCCATGGCAGAGCTCCAATTGGTGAAGAGTGCAAAACTCAATAGCAACGCAAACGTTCGCACCATCAGGTCACGGTTCAACTGCAGCATGGCCATCAGAGCCGTTTTATCCCAAAGGTGTTGCCGCAACTGCCAGAACTCAGCGATCGCCACTTCCCGCAGCAACAAACTCAACCCGACCGCTAACATGAGTCCCTGACTCAATGCAGTCGCCGCCCCTGCCCCCGCACTTTCCCAACCCAACTCACGAATAAACCAGTAATCCAGCAAGATATTGCTGCCATTGCCCACAAACGACAGCACCACCACGCGCCGCCCCTGCCCACAGCCCAAAAACCGCCCTAGCAGCACGTAATTTGCCAGGACTGCCGGAGCGCCCCAAATCCGCGCATTAAAAAAGGCCTCGCCTGACAGCCGCACATTGGGCTCAGCGTTGAGCAGCCAAAATCCGAGTTCGCGAATGGGAACTTGTAACGCTAAAATGCCTAGCCCTAGCGCCATTGCTAACAAGCCATTACGGAGCAAGAGCAAGTTCATCGTGTTGGTGTCACGGCGACCAAAGGCTTGGGCCGTCAGCCCAGTGGTGCCCATGCGCAAAAAGCCGAAGCTCCAATACACCAGGTTAAAAATCACCGAAGCGATCGCCACGCCGCCCAAATGATGCACGCTAGCGAGGTGCCCCAAAAACGCCGTATCGATAATGCCAGCCAGCGGCACCATTAAGTTCGACACAATGTTGGCGATCGCCAGTCGGCTAAAACGCGACAAAAAGGAGTTCATTAGCCAAATTGCTCCGAGCATTCAGAAGACTTAGGGGCAAGCTTTCATCCTAGTTCTTTGATGTCGACATTACAGAGCCCAAACTGCATTACTCACGAACGCTCAAAAGTAGCTCCTCTTTAATGCAAAAACGATTCAGCCCAAAATTGGGTCCGTTTATACAAATAAGAGTTGACTCAATCCTAGTTCTTGAAGATCTTGAAATACTTTCTAAGAACTGATTCCTCGGTTATTGATAGCTACATTTTCGACCTGAAAGTAGGTCAACTCGAAAATAGAAATTCCTAAAACAGATTTTATGAGAAACGATAACTAGAGCGACCATCCAGTATTTTTACCGATTCACCAAACGACCTATTGAAGAGTCTGTAAAGACAATAGATATCAGTGTATCTTCGGTAACTTCCAATACTCGTTTCAGGTCAGTATGTAAAAGATTCAGCGTGAATTGAGCCCCAATTCTATCTGCCCCTGGGTGCTGTACCACATTGATGGTTCCCGCACTCTTCAAGTGTGCATTGGAACCGAAGCAGTTAATCCAAATTACGAAAACTATGAAAAAGCATTTGTCATTACTAATAGGGGCTTCGTTACTGGCTATCAGTGCCGTAGCTGTGTCGGCCGATAGCGCGTCAGCTAAAGGTAACGGCAAGAACAGCGAGAAACAAAAGCCTAAGACTAGCACAGTTGCAGCTAGCTGTGCCCTTAGTGCTTTTAGCGGCGTGAGCAGTTGCGAAGACCCGATCTCAGGTAACAACAGCAACCAGAATCTTGACGGCCTGTTCGATATCAATTGGGAAAGTGGCTCTTTCATCTCGGAAGAGATCAAGATCGATAATGGTAGCGGCGGCTCTAATAAAGGTTTTAGCTTTAGCGGCAACAAGCAAGTCGGTACTTGGGAACTGGACGCAAGCTTAGCTGACAAATATCAGTACGGCATGTTTGTGGTGAAAGCGGGAAACTCTTTCGCCTCGTACTTTTGGGACGGACTCTCGACCATTGGTACATGGGATACCAAAGGTGTAATTCCTAATGGTGGTGGCAGTCCCGACTTGTCTCACTTCTCCTTCTATGGTTTTGGACAGCGCTTGCCCGAAGAGCCACCTGTACCAACCATTCCTGAACCTGCAGCAATGGCCGGTCTTTTGGCGGTTGGTGCGGGAATCGTCGTCACGCGTCGCAAAAAGGGGCAACCTGCTTAAACTGCTTGTTTACACGGCTGGTGTAGCCGTATAGCGATACATCAGTTGTAAAGAGTCTCAGCTTTCCCAATTGCTAATTAGCAATTGGGAAAATTTTTATGGCGCAAGTATATAGATTATTTAGGCCGTGTCATCAATGAAATCAGATGCCAGATGGCCGTAACCGCTAGATAAATCACACCTAAAGGTTCTCTGCCAGATTATCGTAACAAGCTGCGATGGTGCGATACTGCTTGAGCTAGGCGAACAAGTTCTCAACGAAATGCCACGACTTGTAGAGTTCTCGGTCATATTCGCAAGGCTCACGGCGCTTGTGCTTCGGCGAAGTTGTAGCACTCCTAACTTGAAACTCAATTGACTTGAAGGCTTGATTCTAAACCTCTGACGGACCAATTTGACGACAAGCCCTAGCAAAATTCACCTATTTGCTTTTGAAGCGATACGGCTTAGCAAAACTCAGGAACTCGAAGCCTACTCGTGCCAGACTGATTAGAAAAATCACGGCGCTTACCGCATAGAGACCATGGTAATAGCGGGGACCAGGGACGTAAGGCAGGGCATTGCGTAAGTCTACGATGCGGACGTAGATAACATTGATGCTAAAGAGACCGACTAAAACTGGTACGAGAAGTATGCAGACGCCAGCAATTAAGTCGATTAAGGCTCTCTGAGGCTCTAGCAAAATCGGTGCAATCAGAGTGACATCAATGGCTGTGTTGTAGTTCTTAGCCTGCTGCTGAATCGCTTTACGCAACCGCATCAGATTGACTAACTGTGAAGATACCAACAGAAAACCAAGTGCCAGCAGCCCTGGAAACAGTACAACAATTTCCGACGTAGAAACGGGAATATTGCCCCAACTCGTGGTGAATTCAGTAAAGCGACCATCCAAAATGGAGGTTTCTAGCTCGGTACACAATGCCTGTTTTGCCAAGCAGTCGGCCCGGTTGCCCAACAGTGTCAAATAGGGAAAGAAAATCAGAAAAAAGAACGCGATCGCTCCGACCAGTAACAGTGATAAAGTCCACCGAAAGCGCTTACGCTTTTCGTCGTATAGCGCCAGTAATTTTTGCAGATAGGGCGAAAAGTCTTCTGTGGTCATGGCCCTGCTAGCTTCCTAATCAGCGACAACCCAGACGCCCTTATCATAAGTCTTAGATGCGGCTGTCAGCCCTTTTTTGAAACCGCTGGACAATCGGCCAGATACCACCGCCAGGGAATGTCTGCCCCCTGAGTGAGCCCGATACGAGTCGTTTGCACGAGTTGATGTTGCCCCGTGGTGATTAACTGCTCAAACTGGGGCGATCGCGGTTCGAGCCACAGTAGGTCTTCTCCAGTAAAGGTAATACCGTTGAGGGTCCGATCAATTTTCAGAGTCCGACACAATTTGCCAGGACCAGCCGCCACTCGATGCGGTTGACGGCGTTGTTTTTCGTCGAGCCAGGGGGGCAGGTCGTCCAGTTCTAAAGCACGAATGAGAACAGCACTCGGCACCATATCCAGATCCGTGACGACATTAATGCAGTGATACATGCCGTAGATCAAATACACGTAGCAGCCACCGGGTGGCCCAAACATCACTTCGTTGCGGGCGGTACGGCGACGATAGGCATGGCAAGCGGGGTCATCAGGGGCATAGGCTTCTGTTTCGACAATGAGACCTCGATACTGTTGACCATCGGGAAATTGGCGCACTAGAGTGCAGCCAATTAAGTCAGGGGCAACCTCTGGAGAGGGTCGCCCCAACCAAGTTGCGGAGATGGAAGAAGCTGTAGAAGATCGCGTCATAGTGTGGGTATAGCGAGATTTGTAACCAACAGCAAGGTCCGCCCATCAACTCTAATGCTTTTCCGTTAATACCAGGGTTTGACTCCGTGCCTAGTCAATGCTGCACTAGAGCTATCGCAACCAAGCTGCTATCACTGTTGCTATCGTCTGGTACTCAACAATTTCGCCCTATGTGGAACATCATTGCCCAGGATATTACCCGCGCGACTGGACAGCCGTTTGACATTCAAGATCGCCGTAGCGTTGGTGGGGGTAGCATTAATCAGGCATTTCGCATTTCAGATGGCGATCGCGACTACTTTCTCAAGTTGAACCAAGTGGCTCAATACGCCATGTTTGAAGCCGAAGCCTTAGGGTTGAGAGAAATGGCCGATACCAAGACAATCCGGGTACCCAAGCCGATTTGCTGGGGGACAGCTGATGGCTCTTGCTACATCGTGATGGAGTATTTGCCCTTGGGCAACAGCAGCCGTGACTCGTGGTATCAGATGGGGCAGGACTTGGCGGCGATGCACCAGGTAACTAGCGATCGCGGATTTGGTTGGCAGCGGGATAACACCATCGGCGATACGCCCCAAAAAAATCCCTGGACGCCAGACTGGGTAGAGTTTTTTGTTGAACATCGCTTACGCTACCAGTTTCAACTAGCTAATCGACGGGGCAACTTGCGTTGCCAAGAGGAATTGATGGCCGCCGTTCCCTCCTTACTGGCCGGTCATACTCCAGAGCCTTCACTTGTACATGGGGATCTCTGGTCGGGCAACGCGTCTGTCACCGCTGATGGAACGCCCGTGATTTTAGATCCAGCAACTTACTATGGCGATCGCGAAGTCGATATCGCCATGTCCGAATTGTTTGGTCGTTTTCCTCAGCCTTTTTACGACGGCTACAACGATACCTATGCTTTAGAGCAGGGCTATGAAACCCGCAAAATTCTCTATAACCTGTATCACATCATCAATCACTTCAACTTGTTTGGCGGGGGTTACGGCTCCCAAGCTCAGCGGATGATTGATCACCTGCTGCAGTAAAGGCAGCCGGGAGCAGATAGTTGTTTAGGCGCATCTCTGGAAGGACTCTTGCAGGCGATGACCATGCACAAACTCCGTTGGATTTACACGCCTCATTTGTAAAACTGCAGAAATTGAGGGGCTCTCTCTGGTGTGCTGCAATCAACGGCTTAGCTGTACGAAATCAACCAATTCTTGCGATGATAGGCCCAAGTGATTTCTAACAGATAGACCCATGGAAACTCAAACCTGCCCAGTCTGTGGCGTTAAGATCACGATTGGTATTGTCGGGGGCGATCTCGTCCAGTTTTCCTCTGGGCCTCCTGGCAACCGTGCCCGCTTGTGGGCCAGAGTCTGTAAATATGTTGATAAGCCCGGCTGCATTAATCTTGAGGGTGGGGCTCAGACTCCCACCAAGGACGATTATTACAAACCAGACACCCCGTCTTAGAAACGGGCAAATGTGATCACCTTGTAGCGTTATGGCTGCATCCTCCCGAAGCTGAGCCATAATGACAGACGAAATCTTTCCTAAAAAGAAATCTATGAAGTTATTTCGCTCTGCAGGTTCATTAGTATGGATGCCGATCGCGGTAGCCTGCACGCTGAGTCTAGCGACGGTTAAAGCCCAGGCCCAAAGCTCGGTCTACACACCAATTTCCATGCCCGACAGCCGGGAAATCACCGATACGCTATCCGAAAGTGATATTCCGACTGGAGTCGGCGGGTTTGCCCGTGATTACACCGTCCGGCTAGAAGACGGCGATCAAGTTGCGATCGACCTGATTTCTGAAGAGTTTGATACACTCGTCACCCTCCTCGGCCCGGATGGGACTACGGTTGGCGAGAATGACGACGGACCAGACGGCACCACGAACTCTCTGCTATTTGCGCGCATCACCCAAAGCGGCACCTACACCGTGCGAGTACGCTCTTACGCGGGGCAGGGTACCGGGCAGTTTTTGCTCAAGGTAGCCCGGTTACGCCCAGTAGATTCGTGAAGCCACAAAATACATTGACTAGCAGCATTACATCGGTAAATCTCCAGTTTTTTAGAAAACCCCTTGCTGTTGGTTCAAT
>CAZLYS010000161.1:0-8253 GCA_964563415.1 uncultured Halomicronema sp. | reverse complement strand
GCAAGCGCAATTCGCCGAGCCCCAACCGACGGCCCAATATCCACTGGAGTCTGCTGCAGCGTCAGACAACCGCTTGCAGATTGACCGCAGCTTTCATCATCTAATTGCCGAAGCTTCTGGTAATCCTTGGTTGGCTCAATTGTTGAGCCAGGTCTTGAATAAGATGTCGCTGTTGGGCAGTACTGTTACCCATCGAAATCCCGCTGTTCTAGAAATTTGGGCAGAACATCAACGTATTGTTGATGCCATCGGGGCGCGTGATCCACAGTTAGCGGCGATCACCATGCGTGATCACTTAATTGCTAGCAAAGCCCGAGTTGTGCAAGAACTGCAAGGACTACAGTCGACTGCCGCCTTGAGCCACTTACCTATCTCTAAGTAAATCAATCGCTGATCACCTGCCGGTTCAGCCTGACTGGCCGAGACTTCAAACCTAAAAACCTTGCAGTCAAAAACGACCTCGTCGGTCACGTTTAGATTCGGCTTACCGATGTCTTGGCGACTCTAAGATAGTCTTCTCACTTTAGAGCCGTCCGCAGCCGTCATGAAAGCAGCAGAAAACCGTCAATTTTTCCGTTGCTTTCCCTAAAGGCATAAGAATTATGTAACGTCAACTACCGATTCATCAGGGCCGATCTTTTACGTTGTATACAATCTCTGAGGCTTTGATAAAAGAAACATTCGGCATGTTGGTGTTGGCAGAATTGTAAAGACTTGATCCCTTCGTTTTGGTTGACTAACTGCTGCTAGTTGCTAAGGTGACCTGAACCTTCAGCTTGACTGAACAGCTCCTTTGATTAATCTGTTTTTGGAAAAGTTTCGTTATGAATAACCCTGAAACCGCTCCCGACGAAATGATGTCAGCAGAAGCGGCAGCATCTGAAGAAGCCGTTGCTACAACTGACATGATTTATGGCTTGGAAGATCGTCCACCGCCAAGAGACGCCTTTTTTGCCGCTATTCAGCATGTTTTTGCTTGCTTTGTCGGCATCATCACGCCCTCATTGATTATCTCGGGGGCACTGGAACTAGAGCCCGCAGATTCGGCTTACCTTGTCAGTATGTCGTTATTCGTGTCTGGCATCGCGACATTCATCCAAGCTAGAACATTCGGTCCCTTGGGTTCAGGGCTACTGAGCATTCAGGGCACGAGCTTTGCCTTTATTGGTCCGGTGATTGGCGCTGGCACAGCAGTAATTGCTGCCGGCGGTACTCCGCAAGCAGCGTTAGGAACCGTTTTTGCACTGTGCTTTTTAGGCTCTTTTGTCGAGATGTTTTTGAGCCGCTTCATTCAATTTGCGAGCAAAATCATTACCCCTCTAGTCACGGGGACGGTCGTGACGCTGATTGGTCTCACGCTAATTAATGTCGGTTTGACCAGTATGGGAGGCGGCTTTGCCGCCCGTGGTGCAGGTACGTTTGGCAGTCCGCAATATATTTTGCTGTCGTTATTAGTCCTCGGCATTATTGTCGTTTTGAACAGTGTACGCAGCGCCTTTTTGCGGATGTCGTCTGTCGCGATCGCGCTCATTGTGGGTTATATCGTGGCCATCCCTATGGGGCTGGTTGATTTTAGTAACTTGTCAAATCTGGGCGGTATCAATGTTCCTATTCCGTTTCGGTATGGCTTTGGTTTTAACTTTGCGGCTTTAATCCCGTTTCTGTTCTTGTATGTCATTACCACGATTGAGTCGACTGGGGATATGACCGCAACCTCGCTCTTGACAGGGCAACCTATCAGTGGGCCTAAATACATCAAACGCATTAAAGGCGGACTCTTGGGTGACGGGTTTAACTCAGCACTGGCTGCCGTTTTCAACACATTTCCCAATACGACCTTTAGCCAAAATAACGGCGTCATTCAACTGACCGGTATCGGTAGTCGTTATGTGGGGTATTACATTGCAGGCATCTTCGTAATTCTTGGATTGGTCCCGATTGTGGCTGGGGTATTTCAGACCATTCCGCAACCGGTGTTAGGCGGCGCTACTATCATCATGTTTGGCTCGGTTGCTGTTGCTGGCGTCAAAATTCTGCTATCCGTCAATATGGATAAGCGCGCCTCGATTATTCTTGCGACCTCTTTGGGGTTAGGCTTGGGGGTCAGCGTAGTGCCTGACATTTTGGACCAGATGCCACCACTGGTCAAAAGCATTTTTTCCTCTGGTATTAGTACAGGGGGCATCACGGCCCTTTTCTTAAATATGGTGTTGCCGGGACCCCGAGAATAAGCTTTTTAACGCTCTCCTGAATCTGAGTTGGTTCCAGTTTCCTTGCGAGGCTGGAACTTTTTTGTGTTACAGCCGAATGCGGAATACGGAGGTCGGAATACGGAATTGAAATGCCTACCAGAAGACGATTTCAACAATCCAGGGAAACCGGACTCAACTGCCGCTTGCTATGTTGACGTGAGGCTCAGCCACCACTGGCATGCAGTATCAAAGGTTAAGCTGAGTCGACCTAAAACTCTTTTTGATATTGAATTTGGCCTTTCAAAATGTCATTTTCATTATTGGGAACTGAGAGAAAACTGATCAAGCATTCACATGATTTTGAACTTTGGATTAGTGACATACTTAGGCATAAATTCTAGATTTTTGAGACTAGGATTGCTGCCTAAGTACACAGAGACTCCTAATGCTTAAATTTGCGAGTTCGCGATGTCTGTCCTGATTTAGACTAGCTAAGACAATCTTCCGTGGCTAATGTATAGACGGGTCCGCCGCTAACACGATTCACAGCAGTAATATCAGCATAATGATGCTATTGGCTGCTTATCCTAATCCCGCAACTCGCTTCTGGAAAATCATGGAACCCGGTCATCGTTAATCTGAGCGATCGCAGCATTCAATAGCTTTTCTAAGAATACTGTTAGGAACAGCTGTCTCCCTTAAAAGTCGCCTTACAATGCCTGCGATGTGAAAAAGAATATTTCATGATGTGGCATCGGACATTTCGAACAGTAGCCCTATTTTCGACCTTATCGGCATCGTTGTTGCCCATCAACGCTGCTAACGCTCAGTACACAGACTTGACAGAAAACCAGGGTTATATTCGCAGTTGCCGCCAAGTTAAGCAAGGCACTAACGCGATCATTTATGACAATACCGATTTAGCCAATAAGCCTGGCAATCAAATCGGGACTCTATTTGCCGGTACTGAAGTTGCCTTGACTGGCGTCCTTCGAGAAACTGGCGCTTATACGGCGGCCCAGGTTTATTTAGACAATGGTGATTTGACCTCGACTCAGCCTGTTGGTTGGGTTAACGCTGCTCAGCTGACAACCTGCACAGGTACAACCCCACCCCCTAGCGGTGATGTATGCTTTCGCCCGAGAACGACCTTGGTGGTTCGCAGTGGGCCTAGCATCAATTCAGCCAACACTGGGATGACGTTTACTCCCGCGTCTTTGGTTACCCCACATACGCAACCGCCGACTTATGAGACCAGCAATGATGGCCGTGTGTGGCTACACGTGAATACCTATAGAGGACCTAATTGGGTGGCAAGCACTGGACCAAATGGCGTTGGCAGCAACCTCACAACCGAACCTTGTCAATGAGGCTAACGGCGACTCGCCTCTGAGGGTTGCCGTTAAATATAGTTGGCCCCGACTTCTAATCTGGGTAAGGCAATTCTTGTACCTGCCGAGAAAGAAGTTGGGATTTTTGTGCAAATTCCTTCTCAAGTCACCCCCCATACAGAGTATGGACACCATAATCGGGATCACGGCAGGGCAATACTGTAAACTAGCCAGAAATTGTTACTGCTCAGGGCGCATTCCCGATGGAATCTAGCTTTCTGACTACGGTCTTTTTACCCTTAGCCCTGTTCATCATTATGCTAGGGATGGGCCTGGGGCTTACCCTCAAAGATTTTCAGCGCATTTTGACTGAACCCAAGGGGGTTTTGCTCGGACTGATAGCCCAACTGGTGATGCTTCCCTTAATTGGCTTGGCGCTGGCGACGGTGTTGCCACTTACTCCAGAGCTTGCGGTTGGAGTCATGATTCTTACCGCTTGTCCAGGCGGTCCTACTTCTAATCTGATGACCTATCTGGCGAAGGGGCGGGTGGCCCTTTCGATTACACTCACAGCCATTGGAAGCCTGATCACAGTCTTTACAATTCCCCTCGTGGTGAATGCGGCCATGGGCTATTTCATGGGGGCAGGGGCCGATCTGCAACTGCCGTTTGTGACTACCGTGATACAAATTGCGGTGATTACGCTTGTGCCGGTGAGCGTAGGGATGCTGCTGCACCATTACACCCCGCAGTGTGCCGCCACGGTCGAAAAGCAAGTGAAGTGGCTGGCGATGTTCTTTCTCGGACTGGTGATTGCGGGCCTGTTGCTTAAAGAGCGTGCCAACGTCCTCAGTTTCTTTTTGCAGGTGGGTTGGGTGACGTTGCCCCTGGTTGTGCTGTCCATGTCAGCGGGGTATGGGCTCGCTCGCTTAGCCCGGTTGGATCAACCCAGTGCGACCGCCATAACCATCGAAGTCGGTATTCAAAATGGCACGTTGGCGATCGCGATCGCCAGCGCACCGACGTTTCTCAACAATCCAACTATGGCGATTCCCAGTGCGATCTATAGCTTGGTGATGTTTGTCATCGGCGGTGTCTTTGCCTGGTGGGCACAAAATCGTTCCACTACGGTGCAACTGAATTAGGTGCAACTGAATTAATAGTCGGCATTGCCTGCTTGAGTGTGGCACGTTGAATCTTTCAGTCCTGAAAGTCATCCCTCGCCAAACACGCATTCCTAAAATTAGCTGTAATAATGCTCGAAAAGGAAAAATACGGAAAGCTTATGGTGGGTTTTGGGGCATGGCGAGGGCGGCTAAATCAGGGTCTACGGTGGCTGCGTCGACCACGAGGGTTGTTTTTGTTGGCGTTAGTGGCCATCAGCACGATCGCCTTTACGGGCTGTAATCCGGCCCAGTTCACGACAGCTGAGGCAACCACCTCCCGCATCGTCTTCAGTTCCTTAGGTGATCCCAAAACCTTTAACCCCGCCCTCAGCCAGGAATTTCCCAATGTCTTTCTCTACACCTTTGAGGGCATGGTTACCCGCGATGGCGAAACCGGGGAAATCGTGCCGCAGATGGCGGAGTCTTGGGAGATTGCTGAAGACGGCTTGACCTATACCTTCACTCTGCGCGAGGGGCTGCAGTGGTCCGATGGCGAACCCCTAACGGTGGACGATGTCATCTTCACTTACAACGACGTCATCTTTAATGAAGCGATTCCAACCTCGACGCGAGACATCATGCGCATTGGGCAGGAGGGGCGATTGCCTGCGATCGAAAAGATTGACGATCGCCGCTTTCGGTTCATTCTGCCAGAACCCTTTGCCCCCTTTTTAGAAACCACTGGCGCGGGCATCTTACCAGCTCACGTCTTACAAGACGCCGTCAATACCCTAGATGAAGAGGGCAATCCTGAGTTCTTATCGATGTGGACAACGGGCACCCCACCTGAAGAAATCATTGGCAATGGTCCGTATCGCTTAAGTCAATATCTGCCGAGTCAGCGGGTCATTTTTGAAAAGAACCCCTACTATTGGCAACGCGACGATCAGGGCAATCAACAGCCCTATGTCGAAGAACTCGTTTGGCAGGTTATCGAATCGTCAGATAACCAACTGCTGCAGTTTCGCTCGGGTGGCCTTGATGTGATTGGGGTGGGCCCCGATGAGTTTGCCCTGATGAAGCGTGAAGAAGAGCGGGGTAACTTCACCATTTATGAGGGTGGACCAGCACTCAGCACAACGTTTATTACCTTTAACTTGAACAAGGGAAGTCGCGACGGCCAACCCCTGGTTGACCCTATTAAGTCCAAGTGGTTTAACTCCGTGGCGTTTCGGCAGGCCGTGTCGTACGCGATCGACCGTCCCACGATGATCAACAACATTTACCAAGGTCTGGGCGCTCCCCAAACGTCACCTTTGCCAGTCCAGAGTCCGTTTTATGCGAGCCCTGACGACGGTATCCCCACCTATGGCTATGAGCCTGACAAAGCGCGAGAACTCTTGATGGCCGATGGCTTTCAATACAATGCGGTCGGAGAACTCCTGGATGCGGAAGGCAATCGCGTCCGATTTACCCTGCTGACCAACTCCGGCAACAAGATTCGCGAAGCGCTCGGGGCGCAAATCAAGCAAGACCTGAGCAAGATTGGAATTCAGGTCGACTTTCAACCGATCAGCTTCAACGCCCTCGTAACTAAGCTGGGCGACAGTCTTGATTGGGAGGCCCACATTATTGGTTTCACGGCTGGTTTAGAACCCAACGGTGGGTCGACGATTTGGCGGTTAGACGGAACGTTGCATGCGTTTAACCAACAGGCGCTGGCTGGGCAAGAACCCTTGGAAGGGTGGGAAGCGGCGGATTGGGAAAAACAAATCGCTGACATTTACATTCAGGCCGCGCAGGAAGTGGATTCCGAAAACCGTAACGCGCTGTACGCCGAAAGCCAGCGCCTCACCCAGGAATATCTGCCCTTCATTTATCTAGTCAACCCACTTAATTTAGGAGCGGTGCGAAACACGATTGAAAACGTCAATTATTCTGGCATTGTGCGTCCGTATTCTTTGTGGAATGTTCAGGAATTGAAAGTCACACCGTAGCCCACCGTACGGCGACTATCTCCCTCATTCAGAATCTCGCTCCGACTGAGGACCGAGGCTTGACCTTTGAACCTTGGGCAGGCTGAAATTCATAGCTGTGGGCAACTGTGATCGCCCCCGACTAATGACCGTAGGCCCGATGCCTACAGATACCTATCAGCACAGGCCTCGCTAGCTCTGTACATATAGCGGCATGCAGTCGAGTCAAGGACACACTGTTCCCGACTCCCGATTCCCTGTTCTCTTCAAGCAAACGAACTGTACTTGACCAAACTGCACAGGGCTATAGGCTGCTCCAAGGTGAAACCGTCGTTTTTTCTTTCTATACAGAAAATAGACTTTATTTATATCTATACAAAACTTTAAGAGAATCGCGGAATTGCGACGAAAAGCGTTGCGAATTGTTACGCATATCGCTGTAGCCCTTATCTGGCAAGGTTTTTCTGATACAAGGTTGTTAGGTTTCTCAATCTATTTGGATTGATTTCGACGGTTTGTTTACACGAATTATTGGTTTTTGTAAATAACCCTTTGCTTGATGAAAACTCAGGCATTTTAGAGTTGTTATCTAAGCCGTTCGAAATTAGTTCAGCAAGAGATGTCGGTAAGAGCCTAAGCGTCTCCTTTGCTTTCTGGTTGATTGACCAAGTCATTTTGGGATCTAGACACGTCATAAAGGAGTCATCACTGCATGTTCACCAACGTCAAGCCCACTGTGCGCCACATCGCGCCCGATGATCTGAACGGGCGATCGCTGGTCAAAGTGGTCTACGTGGTGCTAGAGCCTCAGTACCAGAGTGCTCTTTCATCGGCGATTCGCGCGATTAATGCTAATAACTCGGAAGTCGCCTTTGAGGTCAGCGGCTATTTGATTGAAGAACTGCGCGGTCAAGACAACTACGAAGCATTTCAAAAAGACATTGCCGAAGCCAATATTTTCATCGCTTCGCTGATCTTTATTGAAGATCTGGCTGACAAGGTCGTAGAAGCGGTCAAGCCCCATCGCGATAATTTGGATGCTGCAGTCATCTTCCCCTCGATGCCTCAAGTCATGCGCTTGAACAAAATGGGTAGCTTCTCGATGGCGCAGTTAGGCCAGTCGAAGAGCGTCATTGGCGAATTTATGAAGAAGCGCCGCCAGAAGAAAGGCAGTGGCTTTGAAGATGCCATGCTGAAGTTGCTGCGGACGCTGCCCAACGTGCTGAAGTATCTGCCGGTGGAAAAGGCTCAAGATGCCCGCAACTTCATGCTCAGTTTCCAGTACTGGCTAGGCGGTTCGCCTGAAAACTTGGAAAACTTCTTCCTGATGTTGGCTGATCGCTACGTTTTTACCGACAAGGAGATCGAAGGCGCTCCCGTAGGGTCGCAAGGCCTTGCGACCCTGCAGTACGCCGAGCCTGTCACTTTCCCTGACGTCGGCATCTGGCACCCCATGGCGACTCAGATGTTCGAAGACATCAAAGAATATCTGAACTGGTATGACTCCCGCAAAGATCTCCCTGCTGAACTGCGAGATCCACTCGCGCCCTGTGTGGGCTTGGTGCTGCAGCGCACCCACTTGGTGACGGGCGACGAGGCTCACTATGCGGCGATGGTGCAAGAGTTGGAGTTTCTGGGAGCACGCGTG
>CAZLYS010000160.1:0-8255 GCA_964563415.1 uncultured Halomicronema sp. | reverse complement strand
GGAAGAGACCTACTCGATGGTGACGGCGAACCGTTTTTGGTCGCAGATTTTCGGGATTGCGTTCTCGAACAAGCGCTGGCTGCACTTCTTCATGTTGTTTGTGCCAGTGACGGGTTTGTGGATGGCGTCTGTGGGTGTAGTGGGTTTAGGGTTGAACCTGCGGGCCTATGACTTCGTGTCTCAGGAAATCCGGGCGGCGGAAGACCCTGAGTTTGAGACCTTCTACACGAAGAACATTTTGTTGAATGAAGGTATCCGGGCATGGATGGCACCGACCGACCAGCCCCATGAGAAGTTTGTATTCCCTGAGGAGGTTCTCCCCCGTGGTAACGCTCTCTAGTAATTCCTATATCGGTGGGCGCGACCAGCAATCTTCAGGTTTTGCCTGGTGGTCTGGTAATGCTCGCTTGATCAATGTGTCCGGTAAGCTGCTGGGTGCTCACGTCGCCCACGCTGGCTTGATTGTCTTCTGGGCAGGTGCGATGACCTTGTTTGAGGTTGCGCACTTTGTCCCTGAGAAGCCTTTGTATGAGCAAGGCTTCATCCTGCTACCTCACCTAGCGACGCTGGGCTGGGGGGTTGGAGCTGGTGGTGAAATCATTGATACCTTCCCGTACTTTGTGGTTGGGGTTTTGCACCTAATCTCCTCTGCTGTTCTAGGTCTGGGTGGCATTTATCACGCCATTCGTGGCCCTGAAACGCTTGAAGAGTACTCTTCTTTCTTTGGCTATGACTGGAAAGACAAGAACCAGATGACTAACATCATCGGTTACCACCTCATTCTGCTAGGTTGTGGTGCGTTCTTGTTAGTGTTGAAAGCCACATTCTTTGGTGGTGTTTACGACACGTGGGCTCCTGGTGGTGGCGCGGTTCGTGTCATTACGAACCCCACGCTGAACCCCGTCAGTATTTTCGGCTACGTCGTGGGTTCTCCCTTTGGTGGCGACGGCTGGATCATTGGTGTCGACAGCATGGAAGACATCATCGGCGGTCACATTTGGGTCGGTATCATCTGCATCAGCGGTGGTGTCTGGCACATTTTGACCAAGCCATTTGGTTGGGCTCGCCGCGCTTTTGTTTGGTCTGGTGAAGCTTATCTTTCCTACAGCTTGGGTGCTTTGTCCTTGATGGGCTTGATTGCATCTTGCTACGTGTGGTTCAACAACACTGCTTATCCCAGTGAGTTCTATGGTCCTACCAGTTCCGAAGCTTCTCAGGCTCAAGCCATGACCTTCTTGGTCCGTGACTTGCGTTTGGGGGCAAATATCGGTTCTGCTCAAGGCCCCACTGGTCTGGGTAAGTATCTGATGCGTTCTCCAACCGGTGAAATCATCTTCGGTGGTGAGACCATGCGTTTCTGGGACTTCCGGGGTCCTTGGTTGGAGCCTCTACGTGGCCCCAACGGTCTGGATCTGGATAAGATGCAGAACGATATTCAAGATTGGCAAGTCCGCCGTGCTGCTGAGTATATGACTCATGCACCGTTGGCTTCCATCAACTCTGTGGGTGGCGTCATCACTGAGATCAACTCTGTGAACTACGTCAACCCTCGCCAGTGGTTGGCGGCGTCTCACTTCATTTTGGGCTTCTTTTTCTTGGTTGGTCACCTGTGGCATGCTGGTCGTGCTCGGGCGGCAGAAGCTGGCTTTGAAAGAGGCATTGATCGTGAGACTGAGCCCGTACTCGCAATGGATGATCTGGATTAAGCAAATTGCTTAGTCAATGATTAAGTCCATTAGATAGTTTTAGAAGCTCCTGTGAAACCACAGGAGCTTCTATTTTTTAGATCGCTTCAGAGCAAAATGAATCGAAATTCACGGCGAATTCATCATGCCACTATTAGCCAAAATATATTCAGCATTCCACGAAGCCCTATTAGCTCGCGATTTTGCCAGGCTGCATTATGCTTAACCAACCGCTGATGCTGAGCCTAACTAGCAATCCGCGTTAGGAGTACTGGGCAGGGAGTATACACCCGTACATAATCTGACATCGATTCACCTAGTAGACGATCTAGATCAGGCATCCCTTTTGCGATCGAGGGGCGGCGATCGGGCGACCCGAGAATCATCAGATCCACATTCTTATCTTCCGCTAGTTGGCAGATCCGACGACCGGCTTTGCCTTCGGGGGCTGCAAGTCTCGTTTTGAGTCCATAGCGCTTCGCTTCAGCCGCTGCCTCAGCCAGCACAGGGTCTTTATTCGGGTCTGGTTCGGTTTCATCAAATGGTCGAGCCTTCAGGCTCGACACAGTGTGAACCAGTATGAGCTCAGCACCACTGATATCCCGCAATAGGTTAATGCCCAATTTCAAACCCTCTTTAGCCGAGTCGGATTTATCCATGGCGATCATGACGCGCTTGATGGGTCGAATGCTATAAAGATCGTCTTTAACCAGCAGCATCGGCCGAGAAGACAGCTGAAAAACATATTGGCTTACAGAATTGTCCAAAATTGCTTTCAAGCCTTTCAAGCCCCTAGACCCCATCACAATCAGGTCAGCGTCCACTTCATTTGCGGCCTTAATCACAATGTCCTTAGGATCACCCTCGCGCAACATCGCTGTCACATTAGTTGGATCAAGGTCAAGAGTTTTAATTGCTTCTGCTAAAGTGCG
This sequence comes from uncultured Halomicronema sp., assembly GCA_964563415.1. GTDB lineage: Bacteria > Cyanobacteriota > Cyanobacteriia > Phormidesmidales > Phormidesmidaceae > Halomicronema. The sequence goes on along the minus strand of CAZLYS010000160.1, from coordinate 5,638 downwards.
GCCACCCGCTTCCCACTTGGCGGTCATGCCCTCTGCAGAAACTTGAGGTGGCACAACGTGTAATACGGTAATGTGGGCCCGCTGAATGAGCGGGATCTCCATCAACACTTTCATCATCGCTTCAGTGTTACCGGTGCCAGAATCTGCTAAGAGAATTTTTTCGATCATGATGACCTCATTCGGGTACGCCGCCAACCAATCGGCTACGGTGGACAAAAGGGCTTTTCTTTAATTGAAGGCAATTGTAAAACCCTTGTTAAATAAGGGTTTTACGCTCCATGTCAATAATAGTCATCTGGCTTCACGCAATTTTGAACGATTTCATAATTCGTAGTAACCGATCGCAGTCAGCCTCGCCTTGCCATTAGCCTGATAAGGTGAGCTAGGCCATAAGCATATGCGTGGATGAAATCGAAAGAGAACGCCCCCAACAATGCCTTTGAATACACCGTCAGAGTACAGCCCCACCATACCGATTACGGAGGCATTGTATGGCATGGTAACTATATCGCCTGGCTCGAAGCTGCCCGAGTGGAATATTTGCGATCACACGGCATTGAGTTTGCCGACTGGATCAACTGTGGTGTTGATTTGCCCGTGGTCGATTTATCGATACAGTATCGACAACCACTGGCCTTGGGCATGACTGCCCTGATCAAGTGTTGGCTATTGCCATCTCAAAACGTGCGGATTTTTTGGCAGTATGAGATTTACAATGCTGCTACTAAAGAGATGTGCGTCTCGGCTCAGGTCACCCTTGTCCCCATCCAACAACAACCGAGAAAAATCTTGCGATGCTTGCCAGAGCCCCTGCGATCCGATTTTGCTAGATGTATTGGCTGAGTCAACGGCTGGTAGTCACCATTAGGCTTAGTTGCTTTCAAGCAGCATGCGATGTAATGAGTACGGTAATAGAACATCTGACTGGTTGAAGGAGGCAGTGCTATTAATTGCTACCTCCCTCAACGGATAACTTAGAGGTCATAAGTAACTCAGGAAATTGGGGGTCCATTGCCTTAACCAATCAGGGTTCTAGCTAGGATAAGAAAGAGCTTGGCTGATGCAGATACCGCACCAGAGTATTTAGCGATCGCTCATACGTAGCATCTTAATAAAGACCTCCACTGCAGGTGAGTGAGGCGTTTGGACCAGGGTTGCCACACCGATAACCCGTTCTAACGGTTCGGGCAGCGATCGTACCTGCACACCATTCGGAATCGGCAGAGCCGCTAAGCGCGGTAAAATCGCGGCCCCTAACCCCTCAGCTACCATACTGACAATGGTGGAATCTTCTTTAATCACATAGGCCACCTTGAGTTCTTGTCCCCAGCGTTGCCAATGTTCTCGCACGACGTTAGTGCATTCCGCATAGTTGTATAGAACAAAGTCGTAGTTTGTGAGATTATTCCAAGTCAATCGGGGTGGCAAGTCATGCATGGCTGCAGGTAACAGTGCAACATACTCATCTCTTGCGACTTCCCACACGCGAAACTCATCAGACCGTGGCAGCGGTACCAATCCCATATCGACTTGCCCCTCACGCAGAGCTTGCTCAACTCCAGCAGGTTCTAACTCGGTTAAACTTACTTCTACTCGAGGAAACTGTTTGCGAAAACGAGCCAGAATCGGCGGCAAAAGATGAGTCGCCGCACTTCGAAACGAAGCAATTCTGAGGCGTCCTGCATACAGCCCCTTTTCCAGATTCACTTCGTAGTCGATGCGTTCACGGAGTTCCAGCATTTTGTGTGAGTGGAACAAAACTCGCTCCCCAACTTGAGTGAGCCTAGCGCCAAACCGACCTCGCTTGAGTAGGGGAACACCCAACTCTTCCTCCAAAGCAGCGATCGCCCGACTAACGGATGCCTGAGACGTGTCTAGCGCTAGAGCAGCACCGGAAAAAGTGCCTTCACGGGCGATTGTTGCCAAGACCAACAGTTGATGAATGTTCATAAAGACAATCTATTCGGTTAGCGAATAGGTGGGACTCGCGGATTGTTTTGATCTCCCTTGCGAATAGAGGTTAGCTTGACGGGCAAGCTGTTGCCATACCGAATCTGACAGGTTGCCATGTTTGAACTCATCTCCTTCCAACGTTTTCGTGACACCCCAAGTGTGCAGTTTTTTGATATCACCATCGAAGAGTCCAATGCTCGGGATTTAGTTTTTCACGACGGGCCAGCGACCAGCCCTAACAACTCCAACCAGAAAGCTTGGCAGTTTTACCTGCATCCCAATCAGGAAGACAATTTGCTGGCAGTTTCGGGGGGGCGGACGTTTTATTTGGTCAATTTTGCCTGGGAATATCCGTTCCATGAAGTGCGCTTGGATGCCAACCGCCATATTTTGCGCTTACCGCCAGGCACTTTTCACCGTTCAGTGTCAGATCCGAATGGGTCACTCGTCATTAACCAGGCGGTGCGTACTGCCCAAGCTACCGTCGCGAGCGAATTCCGGGTTTACAACAGCTATGAAATCCCACGCTTACGCCGGTTGCTAAACTCTGGCTTACCCCCCATGCGCCATGGCTTTATCGAAGACTGGCCCATGGCGGCTTAGGACTTTGCCTGGACGAAATTCCAAGAACTCCACGGTAGCCGTAACTCAGCCACCGTGGAGTTCTCGGTCTCGGCACGATGTTGAGCCATCTGTCTATACTGTCTTTAAAAATCAAGGACCTGACTAGGTCACCCCAGTCAGGTCCTCAAGGAGCAGCCCATTAATCACCCTGGAAACGGCAATGTGCCCTAAGCAAACACACTACGTCCCTCAAATCGCCCAAAAGCTTCATAATGCTGGAAGCCACTGGCAATTGCTCCAGTATTAACCGCATTCGCGATATCCTCATGGAGGGATAGATAGCTCGCTTCGTTATAAAGTGCACTCGGCTGCCGCCCCTCAAACTGACCGAATAGAGTGAAGTGTGTATAAGCATCAATACCCACTACATCCGGATTATTCGCCAAGTAGAACGCTTCATCAAACAGTGAGAGATTGGGGCCTCTGCCTTCATCGACTCCCAATAGAATGTAATGCTGGAAACCGCTTTGGAAAGATCCCTGGGCAACCGCTAGAGCCACATCAGGGTTATTGAACAGATAATCGCTCTGGTCAAAGAAGGCACTTGGATCGCGGTTTTCGATATGACCACTGGTGAGGAAATGGGATAAACCACTGCTCAGAGAACCATTGGCAACGGCGTTCGCAATATCTGGGTTTTGACTCAGATAGAACGATTCGTTGTAGAGCACACTGGGATTACGACCCTCGTTAATGCCAAAAGTGACAAAGTGCTCATAGCCAGAGTTCAAAACTCCAGCTGACACTAGCCCTGCTACATCTGAGTTTTGAGATAGGTAGAACGACTCGTCATAGAGTTGGGCGAGGGGTAAACCACCTGCCGCATCAGCAGGAATAGCCGCCGCTAGATTTTGGAGCTGCAGTTGCTGCTCAAAATCAGTGAATTCGCTCAGTAGCCCGGTTATGCCAATGGTGACTGTGGTTGTCGTCGTCAGCCCGAGATCATCGCTGACGGTATAGCTAAAGGTATCAGTAGCCGTACGCCCCACGGGTAACGTAGTAAACGTACCATTGGGATCGTAGTTAAAGGTACCGTCGCCATTATTGGTAACTAAGCCCTGAGTTGCAGAGGTGTCAAGGCCCACCAAGCTCAACGCCGCACCCTCAGGATCACTGTCATTCGCCAGCACATTAGCGGTGGTAAATGCCGTCGCCTCGTTAGTGTTAAAGCCAGCGCCATTGTCGGCACCCGCGATCGGCGCATCATTCACCCCCGTCACTAAGACTTGCACGGTGGCAGGGTCGCTCACCGCAATGCCATCCGTCACAGTATAGGTAAAGGTTTCCAGCGCTGTTTCATCACCTCGCAGCGATAGTGGCGTTACATAAGTCAGACTGTCACCATTGTTGATGATTGAACCTAGTAGTCCCGTGGTATCGACGCTATCAACCATCAACACATCGTTAGCGTCAATGTCAGTGTCATTATCCAACACGTCTAGCAGCAGATTGACGCCTTCTATGGTGTTAAAGCCATTGTCAATATCATCATTCGCAACAGGCGCCTCGTTAGCCCCATTGACCAAGATTTTGACGGTTGCGGTACTTTCACCGCTATTGTCGTCAGTAATGGTGTAAGTGAAGGTATCGGTAACCGTGTCACCCACCGACGCAAGCCGAAAGATGTCGGAAGGCGTATATGTAATTGAGCCATCCTCATTCAGCGTCGCGGTGGCGGTATCCTGATCGTCGAGTGACACCGTGTCACCCGGATTGACGGTCGCATCATTAATCCGGATGATCCGCAAGTCGTCGCCGTCGGGATCTTCATCGTTACGAATCAGTGAGGGCGTGGTCACCGACTCGTTATCGAGCGTAGAAAACCCCTCGCCCTCATCATCGACAGCAATGGGGTCGTCGTTAACGCCATTGATGGTGACGGTGACGGTAGTCGTATCACTGCCGCCATTGCCATCACTCACGGTGTAGGTAAAGCTATCTTCGGTGCTATCACCGAGCGGTAATTGGAATTTGCCATTGGGGTCGTAGCTAATCGTGCCATTACCTGCAAAGGAGACGATCGCCCCCGAAGCTAGCTCAATATCCCCCACGGCAACCGCTTGGCCCTCAATTTCAATGACCTCTAGATTGGCCACATCGCCCGGATCCTCATCCGTGTCATTGGCCACAACACTCGCAGTGATAAACGCCGTGTTCTCATCAGTCTCGAAGCCCGTGTCACTATCCGGCACGGCAACCGGGGCATCGTTGGTATTGACGAATTCCAGGATAGTGACCGGTACCGTCGCGCTGTCAAATTCACCATCGTTAACGGTGACGCTAAAGCTCGGTTCTATTTGATCACCGTCGTCGACAAATTCCACCTCACCGGCAATGAGTTCAGCTTGGGTAAAGGTGAGAATACCTTCCTCAACCACCACTCCATCGGCAAGCCGATTAAAGGTACCACCCTGTAAGTCGGAAATCGTAATCGTTAGCTCTTCGGGTGCAGTGTCGGTATCGACAACGACGATGTCAGACGGATTGAGGGGGATGGCAGCGCCTTCGGTCACGGTCAGTTGTACCGTGTCAATCGTTGGTGGATCGTTAACTGGGACAAAGGTGACGTTAGCTGTCTCAGTGACTTCCCCTGCATCACCGTCAATAACGGTAATCTCAAAGGTTGGCTCAGTTTCAGAGCCGTCATGAACGAAACTGATTTCGCCCCGGTTTAATACTTCTTGGGTAAATTCAGTAATGGGTTGAGCATTGAAATCAAAAAAGCTGCCACCGTTGACCTCACTGACCTTAAAGATCAGCTCATCCGCTGGGGTTTCGGGGTCAGTCGCTGCAAGATTGGTCACTCCCGCATCGGGATCATTCAAAGTGAGGCGATCGCCTTCGGTAATGGTGAAGGTATTTGTAGATAGCGTGGGAGCATCATTGACCTTGTCCAAAATTACCACTGCTGCGGCTTCGGTTTCACCGCCTGCCCCATCTTCAACCTTGACGGTATAGGTGGCAGCTTCTTCATCGCCGTCATCTTTGAAGGTCAGCTCTTCAAACGCGATCGCCGCTGCCGTAAATTGCTGCCCCAGTTCTAGTGCCTCTCCATTGAGGA
>CAZLYS010000159.1:0-8264 GCA_964563415.1 uncultured Halomicronema sp. | reverse complement strand
GAACGGGGGCTGTGGTGAGCAGCTTTTCCAACCGATCCATAAAGGTGCGCGATTGGGGCGATCGCTTTTCTGGCAACAACGTCATCGGTTGGCCTCCTGCTGCTGAAATCGGCGAATATTGGCCACCATAACGGGAATGACAGCGAGGAGAAGAATCACAGCGATCGCACTGCCTCGGCCAAAATTACGGAAATTGAACATCTCCTTGATCATGCGGCTGGCAATCACGTCAGTATCCAAGTTGCCGCCCGTCATCACAAACACAATGTCAAAGACTTTGAGCACCAGCACAATAATCGTGGTGGAGACGACGACAATGGTGGAGCTAATCATCGGAATGGTGATGCGCCAAAAAATCTGAAACTCGTTGGCCCCATCAATGCGAGCGGCTTCAATCACGTCTTTCGGAATACCCTTGACCGCTGAGGATAGTAGCACCATCGCAAACCCCGTTTGCAACCAAATCATGATGGCAATCAGGGCAAAATTGTTCACCGTTTTATTCACGAGCCAGCCGATGGGCTCGAATCCTAGCGCTACCACAACGGCATTCAGGAGTCCAATTTGTTCGATGCCGGGGGGCTGATAGGCGTACATAAATCGCCAGATCACGCTGGCCCCCACAAAGGAAATTGCCATCGGCAAAAAGATCAGCGCTTTGGCCAGCGGCTCATATTTGACGCGATCGACCAGTACGGCAATTACCAGGCCTAAACTGACGCTAATACCTGTCACTAACACCAACCACAAGACATTGTTGCGAAAGGCGATGAGCATGTCGGAATTGGTGAACGCAAAAAGATAGTTATCCAGCCCGACAAAACTTTCCGATCTCCGATCCATAAAGCTGATGATGATCGTGCGAATGGTTGGCAAAATCAGAAAGGCTGTCAGCACGGCTAGCGCTGGAGTCATATAAACCCAGGGCAGAATGCGCGATCGCGCTTTATATGGCAGCCGATTAACCAAAATATTGGCCGCGTAAAATGCAGCAATCACGCCACCAGAACCAAGAATGATGGCCGCGATCGCGCTTAAAAGTCGAATGGCATTAGAAGTGTCCTGCATAGGAGTAACCCTAGCGCTACAGTGACAACTGCTTCAAGCCCCTATCAAAGGCGATGACAGCAGAGAGCATCTATCCCACGGCAATTGAACGAGCTCTGTTAATGGCGATTGTAAAGCTACCGGGCCGAGGGCGATCCCCGTCAAATCGGTCATGCTGAAGTAGGTTTCAGCGATTTCTCCAAATATTGATCCCAAATTACCTATTAGGGTGGTACTCAATAGACGATTTGCTCGCTACACTACGGTAACTAAGAGGGTTTAAAGAAATTGCGCCCCAGCGAGATTTTGGGAAAACGGGCTGCTTCAGGCTGTTTTATTCCCTTGAGCGCAGGGAATGCTATCCCTACCGCTATCGTTCATAGTCTTACACTGCACCCGTTCTGAAGAGTTCAATCAACGTTGATCACGCGATGACCACCCAAGCTCGCTTAATTGAATATCTAGAGCAAGAAATGGGCCTGTCAAAGCATGCGATCGCGATGGCGGTGCGTCAGGCCGGAGCCTTGCCGAATCTATTGCCCATCGCGTTGTGGCAGTATGGCTTGATCACCGCCGACCAATTAAATCAGATTCTTGACTGGCTAGAGACCCTGCAGCCAAGCCAGAACCTTGTGTAACGACGCACAAATCTGTTGGGCGATCGCCCGCGACGTCGCTGTGGGTTCTTGCAAGTCCGGCACCATCACAACGGCCATTCCCGCTGATTGAGCAGCCTGAACTCCGGCATTCGAATCTTCTAACACCAGGCATTGACTGGGCGAAATCCCTAGTTTGCTAGCAGCAGAAATGAAGATATCCGGCTCAGGTTTTCCGGCTTTTACCTGATCCACCGTGATGACAGTGGAGAAGCGATCGCGAATACCCGCCAGCGTTAAGCACAATTCCGCTTCGGTCGCATTACTCGATGTCCCCACTGCTTTCGGAATGTTCCGTTCCTCAACCCAGTCCAATAGCGGCAACAATCCAGGCTGCAGCTTGATCCCTTGCTGCTGAATCAGCGATCGCCAATGCTGATCCCAACGATGGTTAAATTCAGCTACTGGAAACTCTTCACCATACGTTTGGACGAATATGCGATCAGCCTCAGCACTGCTGCGGCCCACCAAACTTAGATATAGGTCAAGCTCTAAGGTGAATCCTAGCTCTTTGGCGGCGGTTTGCCAGGCTTGTTGATAGAGTGGTTCACTATCCAGCATCAACCCATCCATATCAAAGATCAATGCCTGGGGAATGGCCATATGGTTACACAGGGAATAACAAGAGAACTGAAATCAAGATTGCTCACTGAACATTGTGCGTGATCATTTGGTCAGAAAGAAGCGGTGATCGCCGCATGGCTAATTTCCGCAATGAAGCATTAGGTAATGACGTATCGCCAGGTTGAGGCTTAGAAATCTATTACTTTTACTTTCTAGGAATACTCAAGCTCATTCGGTCCCCTAGCGTATTGTGGGAGCAAGAGTCTAAATCGGCTTGAAAGCAACAAAACCCTCATTAATGGAAGGTCGCAGTCAATCAGAGCGACGGGTTTTGAATCCACGACTCCTGCTACCCCAAAGCTAAAGGCATATGCTTTTAAGCGCTGCTATGCAAAAGTTGCACAAGGTGGTTTCAGAGGTGAAGACACATTTTCACCAAATAGTTATTCATGGCCATCACTATATATTTTCATCAAATTCACTCTGAATCATGCCGATCTAGAGGTTGGCTGCGGCAGGTAATCCGCAGCGTTAAAAGTGACTGAGTGATTGCCGTCCGACGCAACAAACCAAAGAGTAAACAGCGTGATTCCAAAAGAACGTTATACGGTTTTAGTTTTGAAATTTCCCACATCTAAATTTAGGTCGAATCATGACAGCTTCCGAGCAAAGCAAATCTTCGACAGCAACTGTGTGGGACATCCCAAAACTCTATTGGTATGAGAATGTTGCTGCTGGCCCAAAAAATACTGTTAATCTATCGGCTAAGAGAACCAATTGCAGAATTGCCGTCTGAATAATAGTTGATGTTGCTCTGTGTCTTTTTCGTTTGAGCGAGCTAGGTTTTGAGGAGGTCAAATGCCTACGGTTGTTTCGATTCATTCCTACCGAGGAGGAACTGGCAAGTCTAACTTTACGGCTAATCTAGCTGCGACTATTGCCAACAAAGGTTATCGAGTTGGGGTTGTTGACACAGATGTGCCTTCACCAGGTATTCACAATCTGTTTGGGCTAGATCCTGAAGAGACTGACAAAACACTCAACAATTATCTCTGGAACGAAATTCCCATTGAAGAAGCTGCTTATGATGTTACTTCCAAGCTGGCGCTGCAAGGCGATGGCCAGATTTTCTTGGTGCCTTCGAGTGTTAAAGCAGACGACATCGCTCGAATTTTAAAGGATGCCTACGATGTCAAGGTAATGAATCAGGGATTGCAAAGCTTAGTCAAAGCGTTGCAGCTAGACTACCTGCTAATTGATACGCATCCAGGGCTATCAAAGGCAACGTTTTTATCGATCGCCATTTCTCACATTTTGCTCTTAATTCTTCGTCCAGATAAACAGGACTATCAAGGAACTGCCGTAACGGTTGATGTGGCCCGAAGAATCAAGGTCAACAAAATGCTACTAGCCATTAATAAAGTTCATAGCCAACTCAATCGAGAAGCCCTCAAGCAAAAGGTAGAAGCTACCTTTGCTGAATCAGTTGCCGGTATCTTTCCGCTCTCTGAAGATTGGTTGCTACTGGCTAGTGAGGGAGTGTTTTGTCTGCGATATCCTGACCATCCTGTTAGCCAAGAATTTCGCCAGGTTGCCCAGCAGCTCATTGATTCATAGCGATAGCATTGGTGGGCCGGAATGAACTGGTTGAGGAATCTGCTCCGTCAGGTGAAGAAGTCTCTCGACGAGACGCAGTTGATCGCTGCACTAGCTTTTCCCGCTCGTCTATAAAGCGGTTCATTTCTAACGCGAAGTTAGAGTGTTGCTGAGCCACAGAGAACACCGCATCGCTATTCAGCATCACGAGTTCGACATCCTGCAATGCAGTCACCGAAACCAAACTCGGTTCATTACGCAGTAAGGCCATCTCGCCAAAGAGGGCACCCATCTCTAGATATGTAATGACACAGGTTTTACCGTCTTGATCAGGACTCGAGAGAACGACTTGTCCTTTCAGCAAAATACAGATGCCTTCATCAAAATCACCCGCTTCAATAATGGTTTCATCGGTGCCGTAGTACTGAATGGTAGCTTGTTGGGCAAGGGTGTTGAGGACCGTTTCATTCAGTTCCCGGAAAATTGGTAATGCGGTGAGGGCCGTCAAAATATTTGGCAGATCACTCTGGCTGTTTGCCGGTGGGTGTGGCAATACATAGTGCTTCTCAGTAGCCATGGGTAGCGTCAACCGATGGCGTTTCGTCGCGTAATAAACATTGGTGATGAACTTGCCTTGAATGGTAGACGCATTTGTAAAATCAGCAATGCAATATTGCACTTCGTATTCGGCTTGTTGATCAGCAAATTTCAAGGGACGGACTTCTGGTTCGGGGTCGGCTAAGATGCCGTCTACAGCGAGTGCGGCGGCTTTGAGGATGGGAATGATGCGGTTTGGGGCTTCTTCTCTCGAAAAGGAAAAGGTGATGCGATCGCCATGAAGAGGATAGAGCCACGTGTAGTTATAGATCGTTTCTTTACCCAAGACACCGTTGGGAATAATGACCACGTCATAGTCGGGCGTTTTAAGACGTACCGCTCGCCAATTGACCTCTAAAACCTCACCTTCCACATCGTTGATACGCACCCAGTCTCCCACCTGAAAGGGTGCCTCAAAAATGAGCAAAAACCCTGATACCAAGTTGCTCAGAGTATCTTGCAAGGCCAAGGCAATGACTAAGGACCCGACGCCTAAGGCGGCAATCACTTTGCTCAAGTCGACCTGCCAGACAGTGGCCAAAATGTATGCGGCCACGATAAGAACGCCCCCAACCCGAGCAACCTGAAAGAGCAGGTTAGGAACCATGACTTGCCAGCTATATTGACGATCTTTCACCACAAGGACGCCATTTACCAGGGCAATTAGCGTGTAAATGAGTGCAGTTCCCAGCGCTGTGGTGATGATCTGGATGGAGAGAGCACTAGCAGATACATGAAATAGTTTGAGTGTCACCAAGAGAATGGCAAGGGGCGGTAACACGAGTACGCGGATACGCTGCAAGGTGGCCGTGAGGGGATGACTGTCAGACCGTAGACGAGACACCAATTCTCCCAGACCAATTGAGCTAACCGGGAAGACCGTCATTAGGATCGCGGCCCAGATAATTTGTATCGATTCGATGTCGGCATTCATGAGGCTTTGGCGTCATTAAGAGGGGCTCAAGGGCTTAATCGTCAAACGGGTCGATGCCCAGTTCTCCAACTAAATCACCCAAGATAGAAGACTCGTTTACCGTTGAGGCGGTAGAGGGAGCGCGCGTGGATGATTCTGGGTTATCGGGTTCAGAAGCTTGCGATTCAGGACCGTTCTCAACAGTATCGGAAGACATCAGGGACACGTCGGTTGACTTGATGGAGGCAGCCGGAGATAAGTGGCTAGTCAGTTCCCCAATCAAGTCAGCGAGGGCTCCTTTGCGGAGGATCCAGGTATCGATTTTGGGCTGATTTTCCAGAATTAGGCTTTCCCCAGGTTGAAAGTCGTAGAACCCCTGGAGGCGATCGCGGACCAGTTGTGTTGTGACGATAATGCTGGTGTCAGAAATGTCGATTAAACTACTGGCGATCTCAACCGGCTCACCGAGGAGGTCATAACTCAACGGCTGGATGCCGAGAAGACTGGTAAAAACTGTGCCGGTATGGATCCCGATTCTCAAACTCAGGCGAGTTTGATGGCGACTATTGAACCTTTGGGTGAGATCAAGCAAACTGAGAGCAAAATCGACCATCCGTTTTTCATGATCCAGTCGGGGCTTGGTGAGACCACAACTGGCGATGTAGCGATCGCTGGCAAATTTAAACGGTTCAACATCATTCCGTCGCGCCGACTGGTTAAAGGTACTCAAGAGCTCTGTCAAATATTCACCGCACACATCTGACGAGTGTTGTTCTGAGAGTTGTCCTAACCCCACTACCTTGGCCAACAAAACCGTCACCTGCTGGGTCTGAGTCGTCACCAAAGTGTCCTGATGCTGGAGGCGATCAATCATTTCGGTGGGCAAAAACCGCTGCAAAATATCTTGCGTCGCTTGATATTGCTGCTCCACATGATCAATCTGCTGCCGCATCCTCTGCACAACGGTATTGAAGATGTTCGCTAATTCACTAAATTCATCTGTAGAGTCAAACATGACAGTGACACCACTTTGACCCAACTCGGCTTTGCGGGAGGCCGCAATCAAAGTGTCAATCGGTCGCACGAAATTGGCTGCAATTAGACTTGCCAAGAACGTCAAGACCAGCATCAAAATAACAGTGGAAATGAGGAGATAAGTCTGGAGAGCATAAACTGGCTGATAGGCTTCTGCCAAATCCATCTCAGACAAGATGCCCCACTCTAAACCCGGCAGATTTAGCGGCGCATAGGAACTCAAGACGGAAACGCCGCGATAGTCTTTGATCACTTGCGTCCCTTCCTGGCCAGCGATCGCATCCTTAGCTGCCTCTGTCTGCACCTGCTGCAATAAAATTGACGTGTTCAATTGGTCAATCAGTTCAATCGTGCGGCTAGAGGTGCCAGTAGCGCGCAGAGACTGTTCGTATCCGGCTTTATCCTCAATTAAAAATCGAGAGATCGAGCGCATGAAGTAGTCGCGCCCTACCAAATAGGTTTCTCCAGACTCGCCTAAACCATCCTGTTCCCAGTTTTGTCCGCCAGTGAGCACTTGATTGATTTCGTTCACCGGCATCTGCACCGCGAGAATGCCCACAAACGTCGCGTCATCATAAATCGGCCCTGCCATAAACGCCGCCGGAGCCGCATAAGACGGTTTGTAGGTTTTAAAGTCTGCGACTTGAATCGCCCCCCGATCCGGATTTTCTTGCACCTCTTTAATCACTGCAGCCAGGTTGCTATATCGATAAGGCCCGGTTTTTAGGCTGGTGGCGTAGTCAGTTTCCTTATAAACGGAATACACAATTTTTCCAGTCTGCGGATTGATCAGGAAAAAATCATAATAGCCAAACTTCTGAATCAGGTTTTGAAATAAAGGATGATAGCGGCTATGGATAGCGCTGTAATCACTCCCGTCGCCTGCATCCTCTAAAGCATTCTTATGACCGACTGGATAGGAATTATTAGCAATATAGTGATACTGCAGATAACGCGCTGCTTTCTCTCCAGGAGCATAAGTTTCATAGTTTGGCGTTCCCGCAATATGTTCGGTCAGTCGGGGAAAAAAGCGTTGTTCGTAGTAAGCCCGAATGGTATCGTCCCAATCTGTAGGAGCAGGAGCGCGATCAAGTTGGTCATAAGCGGCATCAAACTCTTCAATGGCTGATACCACCATGCGGTCTTCGCAAAGGGTTTCTACATGGTTTCTGAAAGTTTGGAAGTAGGATTGCACCTGATAGGCCTTAGAGGCACGAACACTGGTGAGATGGTCAAAAATGTTGTGCTTGAGCTCTGTTCTGGCCCAACTCCAACCAAGCAGACTAACCGAGATAATCGAGATGAGACTAACACCCAGCAACATTAACTGAATTTTGGACTTGATGCTGAGATGGCGGAGTCCAAGCATGGCAGTACTCTAAGTAGCAACAGATGCCGAGTAGTAATGGTCTCCCCGAGAATATCAGATGCCACCAAATGACCAAGTTCGCCATGATCTTTTATTACGAATCGTGTTGGATTTATAGGCCACTTTGGTTTAGATGCTGAGCCATAGAAATGTCAACATGTTGACTATTAAGACTTACCCAAAGTCCACTTTTACTCATCAAGATCTGGGGAAGAATGAATCCAATTTTCCTACATTTGGGGAGTCAGAAGCCAAAATTGGATTCAACTTCAACTCTTCAACTACTTAAGTGCTATCCCAGCTTTGCCGGTCTACTTGAAATGGAGCAGCAGGATTGAAAGAATAGTCTTGAAATGTTAGCAATCATGACTCATGGGATGCATCATTTAGCACTTTTGTACAAAGAATACAGTTCATAGAATCGAACTAATTTGCTTAATTGCCAAAAAAACGTGCTCAAATTCCTGAAGAATCTCCCGCTGCGAAG
>CAZLYS010000158.1:0-8288 GCA_964563415.1 uncultured Halomicronema sp. | reverse complement strand
TCGATGCACTCACTTTAGCGAGAGTTACCTGCATAGGCTATGAGCACCGTCTACGTTGAGCTTGAGGACTTAGCAGGAAAAGTCAGGAGAAAGTCCCGGTGATGACGCTTTACGGCTAAGTGTTCTACATTGGCCAGGTTGACCCGAGGAACCCGTAGCCGCCCTCTGTGACGACGACTATTGCCAGGGGTCTTCATGGCTCTGCGGATTTGACGAGTTGGATGGATCAGCCTCATCTGTGGCTGGGGCCGTGGGGGACGTTATGGGTTGTTGATCAACCGTCTTTTCTGCAGTTGAGGCCATTGCTGAAGCAATCTCGTCTCGATTAAGGGGAATCGAGGCTGCCAACTCAGAGGGCACAGTCTGAGCTGGAACGGTAATGGTGTCAACATTGGGAACACTCACGGGCGATTTTTGGATCTGCTCCCGCATCCAAGTTTGAAACAGTTCATCTAGTAGGCGTTGCTCAGTTGCCGCGTCTAGCTGCGCGGGCAAAAACTTCTCTAGACGCACCACGACATACCACTCGCCAATGCGTTTGGGTGGCCAGATTTGTCCCGGTTTACTGACCGATAGCAAACCCGCCAGCGCCGGATTGGGCACGCTAAGTTCAACCGGTCCAATTAAGCCACCGGTTTTAGCTTCTTGACCTTCAGAATATTCTTTCGCCAGCTCCGAAAAGGATTGTCCATCATCGTGAACGCGGAAGTAGAGTTCTTGAGCTAAGCCAAGTTGGTTGGTGCGAATGAGTGAATAAAGCACCCGATCCAAACGACTTTTACGCTGTAGAAAGTAGGATTCGACTTCTTTCGCAAAGGTTTGTGCTTTAAATTTGGCGAGTTGCTGGTCCCGCATGGCGGTAGTGCGAATCAAGTCTGAGGTGCCGTATTGTTGCTGAGCCCAGGCATTCGCTTCTTCTGGATTGGTGATTTTATTGCGCTGACAAAACTCGATTTCGGCGGCTTTAATTTCCTCTTCGGTGAGTTCAATGTCGGCGATCGCATCGTCAATGATCACCTCTTGAATCACCCGCGATAACAGATTTGTCTTGCTCAGCAGAGGTACCAGTTCATCAGACTGCAAAACGCGATCGCCAATCTTCAGCAGCTCCATAGGGACATCCTGTCAATACACTCCAGTCTGCCCATAACCCTAACTCAAGTTGTTCCATCGTCTGCGCATTGGCGACAACTGTGGCCAAAATTTACGCCACGAGTCATACACACAGCCAACTCTAAGAGGAACAATTCAATTGTTCACCGCGAATTTACAGATTCAATCATTTGCAGAGAGCATAGCTGGCAAGATCTAGCAGTTGTTTTCTCAAGGTCTCTAGCCCAATCCGGGCTTGGGCCGACACAAATAATGCATTCGGAAATTCTTCCTTAGCGGTTTCCAGCGTGGCGCTATCCACCAGATCAAGCTTGTTAAAGGCCAGCAAAATTGGTCCAGGAGTAATCGGCATTTCGCCGAGGATCCGCATTACAGAACGAATTTGACTTTGCCAAGCTGGGTGTGACAAATCGACGACATGCAGCAGCGCATCGGCCTCTGTCACTTCTTCTAAGGTGGCGCGAAAGGCATCTACCAGCGACTCGGGCAAATCGCGGATAAAACCAACCGTATCGGTCAGCACGAGTTGAGTTTGTTCCTGCGTATCACTGTCTAGCACGCTCAGCCGCCGAGTCGTCGGGTCTAAGGTCGCGAAGAGCTGATCAGCAGCGTAGATCTCAGAATTGGTCAGGGCATTGAGCAATGTTGATTTTCCCGCATTGGTATAGCCCACCACGGCAATTGAGGGCGTGTCACTCTGCTGGCGCCGCTGCCGCAAGCGATCGCGATGAGCCTGTAATTGATTAACCTCTCGCTGCAGACGCGAAATGCGACGTTGAATGGCCCGTCGCTCAGTTTCCAACTTGGTTTCACCGGGACCTCGGGTGCCGATACCGCCCCCCAGTCGAGACATCGCCTGCCCGCGCCCCGTGAGGCGTGGCAATTGATATTCCAACTGCGCCAACTCGACCTGCAATTTACCGGCACCGGTGCGGGCGCGCTGGGCAAAGATATCTAAAATTACTTCGGTGCGATCGACTACGCGGACACCCATTTGCAGTTCTAAATTGCGCACTTGTGCAGGGGAAAGATCGCGGTCAAACACGACAAGGGTAGCCCCCAAGGTTTGGGCCTCCAGCGCAATCTCCTGAACTTTACCCGCCCCCAGCACTGTCTGCGGATGAGGCCGATCGCGTCGTTGATGTAATGTCGCCAACACCTCGCCCCCGGCTGTTTCTACCAGACGCTCCACTTCCATCAAGCCATAGCGAAATTGCGCTTTGCTCACATGCCCCGTCTGGAGACCCACAACAATGACGCGATCGTGGTCAGGATCGACCTGTTGAGCGACAAAAACCCGACGAAACTCTTCTTCGAGGGCATCGGTCAGGGCAATAAAGTCTTGCTGGGCGACCGCCTCTAGTGACATCGACTCAGAGACCGTCCACCGCGCTTCGGGATGGGGAACCAGATGGGCCAAATACACGTCCTTGACATAGCCGGTTGCGCCCCCGCCTCGACGTTCAAAGCCCTTGCCCGACAAGGTTATCATCACCAGCGAGTCGAGGCGTTGCATCGCCATAGCGGTCAAATCACTGGTGCTCGGCGGCGCTTGCTTTAGGCAAGTGGTAATGCAGCGAATGCCGCAAAGACGCTCAGCACCGTAGCGCGGCAGTTCTAAAGGGGGAATGCGGGTCTGTCGTGGCGTGCCCACACCCACCCGAATGACCTGTCCTCGTCGGTTGAGATAAACACATAGAGGCTGATCCAGGTCAGTGCTGATGGCCGCCAGTCGCTGAGCAAACTCCGGGGTGGTGAAGTAATCGCCCGGTAGACGCTGATGATAAAGCCGCTGCAACTGCTTAAGTTGATTAGGCTTTAGGCCGCGCAGATTGCCGTGAATGGTCTCGATGAGCTCTGATCCTCCGAAAAAATCGATTTAGAGATTATCCTAGTCGAAATTTTAGGGAGACGATATCGGCAAACAAAGGTGGACAACCGGGTAGCTAGCCAAGCCGCCCACCACTCCCCTAGATACCGCCGAGTAAAGATAGATTTCTTTGGTGAAGGGTTTGAAATTTGAACGGTTTCAGACTATAAATCTGCTATCGCTGTGTGGCGATCGCTGAACCCTGACTGCTATGTACCAAAAAGTAACTTTTTGGGCTCATCGCCAGGGGGGTATCTATCCTATAAGACGTCATTCCGGGTGATAATCCCGTATTAATATGAGCACAGACATCAATTCTGAAACTAAAGTCGCCGAAGTGCCTGAAATGCCTGACGCTTCAGCATATACGGAAACCTCAGGTGACGGCGAGCTTAATCAGCAGGTACAGCAAGTTTTAGACAAGGTATCTGGCCTGTTGGCCAACTTGCCGGATTACGTTACCGACTTTTTTAAGGAATATAAACGGCCACTGGTGACGGTTGGTTTGATTCTGGCAGCTTTTATTTCAGTAAAGCTGTTGCTGGCTATCTTGAGCGCGGTTAATGAAGTGCCCTTGCTGGCTCCCACCTTTGAGCTAATTGGCCTAGGTTACAGCAGCTGGTTTGTGTACCGCTTTTTGTTGAAGGATGCCAATCGGCAAGAATTAACTGAAAACTTCACGTCACTGAAGGATCAAGTTCTGGGTAAAAACGGCTAGAGCCTTCACTGCGTCTCTAAGCAACCTTAATCAACATCACCCGCTGATCGCTGCACTCATGTAATCAGACCTTTCCTAGCCCTGAGGCTGAGGGAGGGTCTTTTTGCTGCGCAAGTTCCCAAAATTTAGGCTCACAACGGTAATCTGCCGCCAGTTGGGTGGACTAAACGATCGCCGGTTCCTTCAAGGCTGCAGCAGCCTGCTTTAAGGGGGGCAACAGCGACAGCGGTACCTTCAAACAATTGAGGGTTATCCCTTCTTTATGTTTCTCTTTAGAGGGACCATGATAGTCGCTACCGCCTGTCATGAGTAAATCGTAGCGATCGCATAATTCCTCTAACTTGCGCTCATCGCTAGGACTGTGGTTGGGATGATACACCTCCACCCCCATGAGACCAGCCTCCACTAGTTCTGGTAGCACCGTCTCTACCGTGCCCCCTCGAAACAGGTACGGATGTGCCCACACCGGCACAGCCCCACAGGCTAGCAATAGCTGAATTCCATCGATAGCGGGGAAAGGGTCATATTGCACGTAGGCGGGGCCGCCATCCCCTAACCAACGAGTAAAGGCTTCTTGGGCATGGGTGACGTAGCCAGCGTTGACCAAGGCCTGAGCCACATGGGGTCGACCAGGAGCCACATCGCCCGGCATTTCTGGCAGATCGATCGGAAAGCCCAACTCAGCTAATTTATCGGCCATGGCCTGGGCGCGCCGTTGGCGTCCGGCAATGCGATCTTGCAAAGGTGGTTCCAGCTTGGCACGGTCAGGATAGTAGCCCAAAATGTGGAGCGATCGCGCTCGGTGAATGGTGCTGAGTTCTAAACCAGGAATGATTTCTAACTGGTTGCCCGCTGCGGCGATCGCCCGCTCCCAGCCAGCCAGCGTGTCGTGGTCGGTAATCGCCATCGCTTTGACGCCAGCTGTGATCGCCGCCTGCACCAGTTCCTCGGGCGTCAACGTGCCATCAGAACAAGTCGTGTGGCAGTGCAGTTCCAGCATAGTGATTAGGTTCCTAGTTGATTAAAGACGTCGTCCACAATGGCCTTGGCTTTATTATCTAGCACCAGCCAGTCCACGTCATTCAGCTCACGATCGATGATGGATTCATCAATTCTGACTGGCTCATCTGTAACCGGATACGTTTGAAAGCAAACGCAATAGCAGAGGTGCCAAACGTCAACGATGCACTCCTGCTCGGTTTTAGTCAGATGGAGCTCATAGCCGGGAAATGGTTGGGGCAGTTGAGCGAGTTCCAGGCGAATGGCATCGGCGGCTTCGGGTGTCGCTTGGTTGAGTTGCGCTTGCAGTTCTTTAAATCGTTGCAGCGTTGATTCCTGAGTCCCTTCGGGCCAGATTTGGGTCTCTTGATAGGTACCTTGCCAGTCAGAGATCTCCAACTGTTTGCGAATGTTGTCAATAATGCGGATCAAAGCCGGTTGCAGGAGTTGGTCTGCCAACTGTCGTGCTTGGGGAGTCTCGAACGTCAACATCGTCGAATCTCGGTGTACTGACCCCAGCTTATCGAGAAAGCCTGAGTCAGGCTGACTTTTTTATGCTGTGAAAGTCTAGGGCGATCGTGATTAGTTATCCAGTTGGTCAGACAGGCTGCTGAGCAGAGGCTTTTGAGCTTTGAGCAGGTAGTGGGCAGCTTGATCGAGATCAAACCAGTTGGCGCGATCGACTTCAGGATATTCCTGTAGTTTGCCAGATTTAGGGGGCCACTCCAGAGTGAAGGTATTGCTGTGAATCTGGGTCGGGTCACAATCTCCCTGAAACGCCCAAGCCTTGACCCGCTTGCTCGATTGTCGAATCTCCGGGAGTTCTAAAAACGGGGGTTGAGCCACTAATCCCGTCTCTTCAGTGAACTCACGGCAGGCAGTGTGAAACAAATCTTCGTCTCCTTCCACCAGCCCTTTCGGAATCGTCCACACGCCAACGTCTCGTTTTTGCCAAAAAGGGCCACCAGGATGCACCAAAAGCACTTCCAATTGTGGACGACGGCGATACATCAACAGCCCAGCACTTTGTTTAACCATGGAAAAAATGTTGCGGCAACACCTGGCAATTCCCCATCACACTTGAGGGCAAAATAGTTGAATAGGGCAATCAACTCAATTCGTCTATCGTCATCCATACTTTTAGGACTGACGCCTGCCCTTGTCTCAAGGTGGACGAATCTCGCATCAATTTCCTCATCCTTTGGAGATGTCGGGGGAAGACGAGATGCAGCCGCGTCTGTCTTGGCTCTGGAAGCGTAATCGTGGAAATTAAACCAATGACACATTGGCGCCAAAAAGCAGTCGAAAATCTGGCATTGGTCTTTCCCGAAGCGGTCTTTTATAAACCAACTCAAGCACCCTGGGTCGCCTTGACCATTGATGATGTACCGATTCCTGGCGAATCAGCCCCTTGCTCAACTCGTTGGATCCTTGATGCGATCGCAGAACACAACCAGAGTGTATCGGATCCTGCTGAGAACGTCCGGGCAACTTTTTTCGTGATTGGCAGTCATTTGAATCGCGACTACGACTTATTGCCTGACATCGTGGCCCAAGGCCATGAACTCGCGAACCACGGATTGGTTGATACGTGGCCTGCTTTCCAATCACGCCGAGAATTTGAAGCGCATTTTCACCATACTCACGATCGCTTAGTTGAGCAGGTTCCCGACTATCCCATCCGCTGGTATCGTCCCGGTCGGGCCTTCTACAATCCCCAGATGCATCAGGTTATTCAACAGGCCGAAGGCTATGAACCCTACTTTGCGCTCGCCTCTATGCTGCCCCTAGATACGCTCTCAGCTATCGCAGAGCCGACCTTCACAGCTAGCTATATTGCTCAGCATGTTTTTCCTGGTGCCATCTTGCTACTGCATGGGGGCTCTGCTGAACGGTCAAAAAATACAGCGGCAGCATTACGGCTCATTTTGCCGAGGTTACGAGTTCAGGGGTATCGGGTCACGACCCTCAGCAACCTCTGGCAAGCCGTTGATGATTAATCCCTTGCGATTGCTTGTATCACTCACTTCAAATCCCCTCAATCTCCTGACACCACTGGCGTTTCACCCACTCAGTCAACTCGTGATAGTGCCTTAGTGACTATGAAGTGCCTTACATCCATAAGCAATCCTTAACCCACTCTCAGGGAAATCTCAGGATAACAGCGGTTAATATCTCTGATACAGCGTTTCTGAAGCAAGTGAGAGATAGAAATTGCTCCGAAGGCTTCGTTCCTAGGTGACAACCATGCCTCAACCCGCCAGGAATGCTGTAAGCAACGAAGACTCGCAAACGGAGCCCCATTCCGTTTGATTTAAGAAACTTGTAAGGCGAAGGGAGAAAATCTCGATGAATGCTAAATATTTAAGCGCGGTTGCGATCGCTGCCACCCTTACGGTGGGTGTTGTTGGTTGTGGTGGGGCAACTACCCCCGATGCTGGCACTCCAACCGAAGAAGTTGATCCCTGTGCGGCTGATCCTTGCGCTGCCGACCCTTGTGCGGCTGATCCTTGTGCGGCTGACCCTTGCGCAGCTGACCCCTGTGCGGCTGACCCTTGTGCCGCCGACCCTTGCGCTGGTAGCTAGCCCGAAATATTTCTGATAGCCCGATTTTCTAGCCTGTGAGTCATGGATTCACAGGCTTTTTGATTGGACCACACAAATTTAGAGAGTACCCGATAAATGGCTTGATGTTGTTGCCGCAGAGTCGTCGAACAGACCGAATCCAGGTGCCTGCGCCCAGGGAGAACTATGTCAAACTCTTTGCGGTTTGTTCACAGACACATCTTAAGCTGATAGAATAGAAAATTGCGCACCAAAAAGCGGTTGGCTAAAATCGGGTTCTTGGTGCTTTCAGTCGTTGTCATTAATTAACCAGTCAAACATCCATGATTAAGTTGCGTCTAAAGCGATTCGGTAAAAAGCGTGAAGTCAGCTACCGCATCGTAGCAATGCCTAGCGAGAGCCGTCGTGATGGTCGTCCCCTGGCCGAGTTAGGCTACTACAACCCCCGTACTGATGAAACTCGGTTGGAAGTTCCCGAGATTGTGCGCTGGTTGCAACAGGGTGCTCAACCGACTCCGACTGTCCGCAGCATTTTGCAAAAGGCCAGCGTTTTTGACCAACTCAAATCAGCTCAGCCCGAAACCAAATAGATCCTTGGGTGTTGCTGCAAATAAAATTCGATAGGTTGCAATGGCTGAAAAACCAGACTATGAAGGGCTAGTCAGTTACTTGATGAAGCCCTTTCTTGATTCTCCTGAAGCCCTCAAAACCGACATAGAACGATTAGCTGATAAGCAACGAGTATTGTTGCGGGTTGCCTTTTCTCCCGATGATCGCGGCCGGATGTTTGGTCGGGGTGGTCGTAATATTCAAGCCATCCGCACTGTTCTACAGGCTACTGCCGCGTTGTATAGCGAACGAGTATCCCTCGATGTGTATGGCGAATCTGCCCACCAGTCTCGCAATGGTGCCGATAGTGAAAATGGCGGGGGGCACCGTCGTCGACCGCGTCGAGGTGAACGGCCCGCACCACCGCGTAAGAAATAACTGTTCTTTTGACGCTGAGATGCCGCTGCATGCAGC
>CAZLYS010000157.1:0-8297 GCA_964563415.1 uncultured Halomicronema sp. | reverse complement strand
TATGCCCCTTGGGCTTTAGGCTTCGCTAGGATAAAGGGGCTGTTCACCTCCTAGATTTTACTGCCCCCCGTTTTTAAGGGGGGTTGGGGGGATCGCTTCAGTAAATGCGTCTGTAGCCCAGTTTCGGAAAATTGGTATAAGCCCTTTATTTCTAAACGCCGCGCCTTTGGGCTCTACCCTTCCTGTGGTTATACTGCAGCATTTCCGCGAGTGCGATCGGGCACCGTCGATCTTCAAAATTGCCAAACACGAGGAATGGCGGTTGCCAGCAGGGCCTCAGTTTTTTACAAAGCCACCGTATTCCGGTTTGTAGCGAGTAATAAACTGACGATTATCGTCGTAAATCACGATCGGCAGTTGTACTTGATTGCCTAGCTGCATGATGTTTTGCACCAGCTCATGGGTTTCCGCAATAACAGCGTCATTGCGATTTAGGCGACCTTGAGTCGAGGGCGGCGAAGTGGACTGCCGAATCGCGCTGTCATAGGGTTCGCGCAGCATCAACTCTATCTGTTGGGGGGTGTAACTATAGGTACAGATGCCCTCAGAGATCGGGCAGAGGGTGGCCAGATCTTCATCGATGGATTGTAGGGCAACTGCTTGCTTAAGCTTATTCTGAGCCTGCTTCAATGAATTTTGATAGTTACTGAGCAGTCCCTGAGCATCGGCATAGCGCAGGGTATTTCTGGGGACCTGACGCATTTGGGCATAAGCCTCACCCCAAAAATTCACTGCTTGAGTCCACTGGTTATTACGCTCAGCAGCTTGGGCCTGGGCCGCATCGGTTAGGGCGTCTTGGTAGGCTCGCTCTCCAGACTGTTCAAATGTCACGCGGGTGCGAGTTTGGATGGATTGACGGCGATAGTCTGCCAGGAGCGATCGCGCTTCTTCGTAAGCCAGAGTACCCTGGGGTATTTGGCTGATGGCCTGCATGGCTCGATTCCATTCTCGTTGGGCCACTAACCAATCATTTAGGGTAGTGGCGGCTTCCGTTTGAGCCACCGCTAGTTCCCCGGCGTCTAGTGCCTCATTTAAATTGCCTTCCGCTGCTTCCTCAACGGACAAACGTTGTCCGATCGCGGCGTAGTTGGCCTCGTATTCTGCAATCTTTTTGTCCGCAAAATCGGCCAGGTAGCTATCTGAGGGCACCCGTTGCAGATGGTTAATCGCTTTTTGCCAAAGCAGATGGACTTCTACCCACAGCGGCACGGGATGGGGTGGATCTTGACTCTTTTCTGAGGCTTGAGTCGCACTTTCTTGACCGGCAATAATCCACTCTAGGTCAGACAACTGCGTTCGATAGCGCAGCAATTCTGCCTGTGCCGCATCATAGTGCGACGACCAGGGTGGAATCGCGGCCACGAGCCGGATAGCCTTTTGCAAATCTTGGTGGGCGCGTCTGACTTCGTCAGGGGTTGGGGTGCCCGCTAGGTCAGTCAACGTCTCCTGGCTCAGATCGCTCGCAATTTGCCGTTGCTCGCAGCTCCCAGCCATACAGGGACGGGTGGTGCCGTAAGCGATCGCGCCCACGGTGACACCGGCCAAAGCTAACCCCAGGGCAGAACGCCAGGGCAAGTCTTGCCAATCAGCTGAAGCGGTGTGCCAGCGTTGACGCCAGCCTTCGGGTTCGGTGATGCTTTTGATGGCTTGCCAGACGCTAACGGGGTACTGCGATAGCGTTGATGACGGGGCTGACGCATCGGGCAAAACGTCTTCATCATCGGTGGGGTGAGATAACAGCACCAAAGAGCTGGACGTCACCTCAGTCCCTTGAGTAGGCAGATCTGGAGCCGAGTCCTCAACGGTGTCGGCATCAGCACTCTCGGCAATCGCAACTGTTGGTTGCCAATTCCAGGTGCGGGCGGCATAGGGGCTAGCGGTGCCGAGTTCCCGCAGATACAACCGCGCTGATACTTCACCGTTGTCGTCTAAGACTTCATCGGGTAGTTCGGCGGCCTCCAGTTCTTGCCCCATGGCTAAGGCCAAGGCCTTAAACCGCTGGTCGCGATCAGCGGCGGTGACAGCGGCCACCTGATCTTCTGACAACACCAGTAGCCGCCCTTGCTGAAACCGACAACGAATAGTCGGCGTGGAGGCTGGCGAAATATCCGCGATCGCCGCTTGAATCTGATGTTCAAGGTCAGCGACAAATCGATCTAATGCAGCGAATGAAAAGGAGGAAGTCATGACCTTAGGAAGCGCTAAACACCCAGACTGACATCTATTTATCTAAAGGCCACGCAGTTTAAGCAGGTTATGGTTTCCTGCGCCCCAAACCTGAGGAAACCGACTTAAACACCTCTAGCACTGGGGAATTCAGAGGACATTGCGTTAGGCCTGTATCTCAAACAAATAGGCTAGTTATGGCATGGAAGTATAGCAAGGCTGCTCTGGTTTGGAACACTCGCGATCAATGAGTTGCATTAATTTCGACCCTAAGAGGAGTGTTCGCTAATCGGGCGATCGCAGAAATTCGCTTGATAGAGAGTACAAAGATTCGCAGGGCCGCTAGTGGTAGCGTTGCTTACCGTTTCATGACGCTTTAAACCAACTCCACAAAGTCATGATTTCTCAGGGTGATCGCGTCTCTTAACGCAGCTTTTGAAACTGTGAGACAGCCCAAGAATCAGCCTGTCATGGCATCCGTTACTGAGATGGCCGTCCGAAAGATTAGCAAGTTAAGGGAAAGTTGCTGACCACATCAGGGTGAATCTGGACTTTTTCGCGCATCACCCTCAAGTCCTAAAAAGCTTGCTGAAAGAGCCTTTTCGTCGACTTGACCCAGGCTGAAACAAAAATTCCGGCAACTTTCTTTTAAGGCACTCAAGTTGCCTGGTGCGATCTGGGTGCGCTCTCGATACTGGCTTCATGACGAGTTGCAAAGAAAACAATCATGTTGAAGTCAGCCGTTTTGGGATTAGGGATATGCGTCACGTTGGCGGAGCCACTCCCGAGGAGTATTGCTCCGGCAGGGGCATCAGAAATGCCCGTTGAGGTTGCCCAGGCCTCTCCGGCCCCGTTCGTGACTGAGATTTGCCCAGGCATGGTGTGGGCTGAGGGTTTTCGCATTGGTGAAAAGGTGCCTCTCGCCCCTGAGCAATACCATCCAGCCATGGTCATCGCAACAGCACCCCTGAGATCGGGCTATGGCTTTGAAGGCCCCATCATCACCAATTTAACGACGGGGGCCACCGTCACAGTGATGGGCGAAGTTTGGGATCTCGGCTGTAACCAGTGGATGGTGGTGCCGGTGAATGGGAGCGTTGGCTATATCCACGGCAATGCTTTGCAAAATCTCTAGATCGGATTTACTTGGGGGCAGTGTCTTGTCTGTCCCCGGCGTCCAACACCGCCGCAGACACTAGTCAAAGGGGGCAAAACCATGATGCGCAAGCACCGTTCTCACAGCTGGATATTCAAATTGGCGACCCAAGCTGTGAAGTACTTTTTGTTGGGATTAGCAGGTTGCACAGTGGCCTACGTGATGGCATGGGTATTCGACCTATCAATCGTCGCTTGTCTGATGATTTGGCTGCTGGAAAAGTTGGCGGTTAGGGCGCTGGTGCTGGTATTTTGCCTCGGCACCGTGGCGGTAATTACCGAATCTCTACGGAACTAACTGCCATTGCCGCAAGGCATCTCGATTGTTTTTTAGCTGAGACTCTCGATGTCGTATTCACTACGCAATAGTCAACCCGTTAAGATCGCTAACGACTCTAATCAGCTCAGAACTGTCTCTCCACCTCAACAGAGCAATGCCCAATCCCTTTCAAACTCGAACGAAGATCTCAGCGCACTATGGTTTCTTGAGTTGCTAATGCGTCCGGCTTAGGCGCTGCGGCAACGCAGTTGTTGAGGGTGATCCCCAGTATCGTTGACCTTCTCGTAACAAGCATTGAGATCGCTTTGGATGACACCACTGTCAGAGTTCGCAAGTTGTTAGTAAAACGAGAATAGAACGCAAAAAAAAGGCGTGGTGAGTGCGATCGCAAAACTGCTGTAGCTCAGCTAGGTTAGCTTTCATCGGGGCTGTACTGTTCATGTTGAGATCGCCAATGCCCGTAATCTCCAAATAGCTGGTGAAATTCTAGACTTGGGGAATCAGTCAGAATAGATGGGCGCTTCTACTAGCGGTCTTCCATGATTCTGGAACCCATATATTGCCCCAGCCGAGAGTGAGTCATGGCGGGCGATGCTTTGCACCGGAGCCATCGGATCAAAATGGTAGACCAGCCGCAGACAGGATGCCGAAAGCGAAAGCCCCGGAGCCAAAAAAGCTTCCCATCCAAAATAGGGTACGGAACGGGCTCCAGTCGAACGCATAGGCTGGCACGTAAAGCGCACGTGCCATGACGACGACGATCGCTGCAGTCTGCGTCAGGCCTGTAGATATTTCTGCGACGCCAGCGATCAATACCAGGGGCGCAAACAAGGCTAGCCCCTCCACCTGATTTCTCACATTTCTATCGAGACGCGCTCCCATCGGTCCTTGGTTGGGCGGAGCCTCAGCGCGTGACGACAGCGCGTACTTGATCCCTGAAGTCAAATCAAGATATGTTCCCTGAAACAGAATCGAGAGAAACAAAATTACAACGCACCCAAAAAGCGCCCAAAGTTCGATTTTCATAGTTTCCTAATGGTTGTTTGGTTCATGGAAGTCACTGTTCCCTGAGCGGAGTTGAAGAACCGTTTTGGAGATCTGGCTTGCTCCCTTTGGGAGACGCTTCGCGTTGGCAACGCCTGCCGGAAAGGCATACGACTCCGCTCCGCTAGCGTGACGGATGGGGCAGTGACGGATGGCAAGGTCTAGGGGCTGTCATCATTTAGAACCTGAATCCTGATGCAGAAAGCGGTTCAGCCCCTAGCTAGATTTACAGAGCGGGCGCGGTAATGCCTATACCGCAAGGCTTTCGAGTTTAATTGATGACGTGCTCTAGGTCTGTACGGGTTAATTTTGAGAGGCAGAATCATCAATCTTCTACCTCTCAAGCCTCTAGAAACTTCCAGATTTTATGCAGCCGCTTTTAACTGAAAGTTTTGCTGAGCTTCTAACTTGCGGGGATGGGGGGTGCCGTTCTCGGCATAGTATTTCAATTCTTCTACGGCATTTTTGAGGATGCCGCCCATCTGCATCCGCATCATCGGCCCCATCACGAGATTAAAGACGGGCAAAATCTTAGCTTCCATGCACATCTCGACCTGGGCGCTCTGGTTGTTGATAGGTGTAACCTTCCACGAGTTGCTCATTTGTTTGACAAAGAAGGGCATCTTCTCACCCTGGGCGGTGTAGGCAATGGCGCGATCGCCCTCGTCATAGCGGGTGACGGTTTCTTTAAACGGCCCCAGATCGGTTTCACAAACACGACCCGAAACGGGCGCATGTCGGGGTGCGCCGACACTCTTGCGTTCTTTAGAGACATGCACAGCACTGATCCAGTCAGAGACTTGTCCGTATTGGGGGCCGAGGATGTTCCACACTTTGTCAGCAGAGGCGTTGATGGTGACTTGTTGTTTGATTTGCATGGTGTTTACCGAATGGGTTGAATTGAACTTGATTGCTGATGCCAACGATGGATTAGCCCAGGATTTGGCCACCGCTACAAACTCTGGCCAGCCAGCTCTGTGACCGATGGCCGTAGCCATTGGTCTGAGCTGGAAAAATCATTAAACGGGCAGAGGAAAGTCAGAATTGCTCTGAAGGACTAACCGGTCATGGCCTCCACCGGAAACTGAATTTCCACCACCATTTCGGATTCGTGGCCGGGTTTGGGCGGCACAATAAATGCCTCCCGGCCAGGGCCAATGAGTTTGTATTGGTTGATTTCTGCCCAGGTGCCAATTGCGCCATAGGCATGGAGCCCTTTTTCGGGGCCACCAAAGCGGACAGCGGTAACAGCGGTTTCGATTGGGGGTAACTCGCGGACGGTCATGGGTTCGCCCTTGGATAAGGGCACCGTAATATCCAGAGTCTGGTTGAGCAGAAACCCAAACTCCAGATCCCACTCTTGATCTTCAAACAGCTCGCTATGGATGACACAGACAAAGCGCCCTAGGGATCTGGCCGGGACGTGTTTGGGGACGACCCGACCCATTTCTGAGAGGGTCGCTAACCCGTCTGCCAAGCCTTTGCAGGTATGCCGTTGAGCCAGAAAAGGGTGAGCGGGCAGGCTTTTTACAACAACATCTTCGTCTTGAAATTCGCCTTTACGCTCCAACAATTGCAGTCGAGATTCCACAGCCCGAAGGCGGACTGCTTCTGACTGAATGGTTTGCTCAATCTGGGCCTTTTTGAGGGCGAGCATGCCCCGAATTTCTTCGGGAGAGACCGCATCGGCCATCAGGTGTTTAACCTGATCGAGCGAGAACCCCAAGTCTTTGAGGGCAAGAATGCGGTTGATTTGCGCCAACTGCTGAACGCTGTAGTAACGATAGCCGGTGTCCCGATCGCTACGGATGGGGGTAAATAGACCAATATCGTCGTAGTAGCGCAGCAGGCTGGCGGGGACCTGGGCGATTTTTGAGAACTCACCAATCCGAAACATTCTGATGCCCTCTCAGCTGTTGTTCGCAGTCTAGAGTTTCAAGTTACTTGAAGGTCAAGGGCTAATGAAAAAATTGCGATCGCGGCGTGGATGAAGGGAGCGATCGGTTCACAATGAAGCGGCCTTCCATCGAATGACTAAAATTAAGACACTGTTGTTTTGGTTGCTTTATGGCGATCGCAGTTCAGCGCTTTACCTTAGACGAATATCTCGCCTATGACGATGGCTGTGACGGACGCTACGAGTTGGTGAATGGGGAACTGCAGCCGATGAGTTTGGGAACCGGACGTCATGGAGCCATCATTAAACGATTAGAGCGCCTTTTTGATGATGAGATTGAACGTCTGCAACAACCCTGGATTGCGCTGGCGGGAACGGTGGGGCTGCAATCCCCTCGGGGTGAAGCGTGGGATACGGTGCGGATTCCAGATTTGACGGTGCTCACGTTGGAACAGTGGGAAACGTTGCAAGCACGGGAAGCCGTGATCCGTCTGAATGAGCCGCCGCCGTTGTTAGTCGTAGAAGTTGTGAGCGAGTCTACCAAGAGCACAGACTATCGGGCCAAGCGAGCCGAGTATAGCGTGCTGGATATTCCGGAATACTGGATATGTGACCCGATCAAGGAGAGGGTGACGGTGTGCACATTGCTGGAGGGATGGTATGAGGCTGTGGAATGTCCTGGCGAAAGCGAAGTCGGATCACCCACGTTTTCAGGCTTGAAACTCACGGCTAAAGATATTCTGTGATTACTTAGCGGCCTTGTAAAAGGTTTGCTAAATCTACATCTCTTTTAGCATTGCGATCGCTGCCCGGTTTTAGCAAAGGCTCCTTGGGCGATCGCCCTTCCTCAGCACATCAGAGTTGCAACTCAATCCTGGCTTTATCGCGATTACAAAATTGCTGTAGCTCAAGTGGGAGTGAGAGAGTCATGACTGCACTAGAACAGTTTGCTGATATGGCTGCTAATTTAATGTGTACTCAGGAGAGGGTAATGAGCCAACCTTACCTGCTGCTTAACTGTCTAAGGAGTGATCAACGGCCCCTAGCGCCAACATCGACGCCCGCTGTGCCTCAGTTAGTCCTTGCACTCCGGTAATATCAGTACCCGCATAAGGACGCGATAATGACATGGCCAATTGGCAGTTCCATGTTTGTACATTCCACAATCGAACAGTGCCGTCGTCACTACCGGCACATAGAGTTTGACCATCTGGACTAAAAGCGACTGATCTAACTCCGTCTTCGTGTTCTTTCAGGACCCCAACACATTGCTGTTGCTGTACATTCCAGAGACGAATAGTTGAATCTGCGCTACCACTGGCAAGTAATTGGCCATCGGCGCTAAAGGCTATGGTCCATACTTCACTGTCATGTCCTCTTAATACCCCAACACATTGCTGTTGCTGCACATTCCAGAGACGAATAGTTGAATCTGCGCTACCACTGGCAAGTAATTGGCCATCGGCGCTAAAGGCTATGGTCCATACTTCACTGTCATGTCCTCTTAATACCCCAACACATTGCTGTTGCTGCACATTCCAGAGACGAATAGTTGAATCTGCGCTACCACTGACAAGTAGTTGACCACTGGGATGAAAAGCTACTCCTCTAACCCAATTATCATGACCTTTGAACGTATAGATACATTTAAGTTCCGATAATTCCCACAATCGAACAGTTGAATCATGACTGCCACTGGCAAGGGGAGCGTGTCACTTTCTCCAGAGAAAAATGAGAATGGAGAACCATTGAATC
>CAZLYS010000156.1:0-8315 GCA_964563415.1 uncultured Halomicronema sp. | reverse complement strand
CGGCCGCGACGAAGATCGCGTGGCCCTGGTCGAAGCCTATGCAAAGGCAAACGGCTTGTGGCGTGGCGATGCCTCCGCCCCGATCTACACCGACACGCTGCGGCTCGACATGGGCACAATTGTCCCCGCTATCTCGGGCCCTCCCGGTGGCGTCAATGCCCTGAGGCAGGCGATCGCCCAACGTTACCTCTGATAAGACGGTGAAGCTCTCGGTTGGGGTCGACCCCGCGACAGCCCTAGCAGTCTCACTGATCTCAGGGGGAGACTCTATCTCCGTACTCTCTGCAATCACGCCCTCAAGTGGAGGATCACTGGCTGCCACTGGATTATCAATTGCCGAGCCAACCGCAGTTGGAGAGGGCACGACAGGCATGGCTGCTGAGGGAGGCGCTGGAATGTTCGCACCTTCTACTGCCGCAACAGGATTAATAGGCGTAGCGGTAGGGGGCGGCGGTTGAGTTGCTCCAGGTTGCCTCACCGGAGGTAAAGTTGCCCAGGCGGCGTAGTCCACGATACTATTGCGCCGATTGCGAGCGATTTGGTTTCCTTGCAATCGCGGCCGGGCATCAGCATGGACGATGAGGCCATCGAGATTGCCCGAAATGCGATTGTTGAGAATTTCGGGAGCCGATTCAGGTGCGACGGTAATGCCGACCCCCGTATTTTCAAATACATTCGCTTCCACCTTCGCGGTTGAAGGACCGGCAATGACTAAGCCCGCTCGACCATTGTTCGAGAAATAATTGCCACGAATGACGGGTGCCCCTTGCCCAGCGATGTAAATGCCAGTCGCTCCATTCTGAAAGAAAGCGCTATCTAACACGATGGGACTGCCCGATTCAATCCACAGACCGATGCCTTCAGGATGAGGATTCGAGACGGTCACATTAGCCAGACCCGCATTATCGGCCCCTAATAAGGCCACTTGCTGCATTCCGGCCACACTACTGTAGTAATTGCCGCTTCCCTGAATCACGACATCTGCCGTATTCGGCCCCGCCATGCCTTGGATAGTGATGCCAGGCTGCAACTGCAGCGGAAACGATTCCCCGCTATCGGCACTGTAGGTCGCTTTTGCTAGCAAGATCAGCGTATTGGCTTCGGCCAGACTTAAAGCATGAGTGATGGTTTGATAAGGTCGCAGTTGGCTGCCATCACCGGCGGTGTCGTCTCCAGATTCGGCATTCACGTGCAAGACAGTGAATTCGGCAGCATCGCCAGGAGCTTGGGCGATCGCTTCCCTCACGCCTGTTAGCGGCAGATCAGTTACCGCGTGCCCAATATTAGCCAGTCCACTCCACACCACCAGACTACTGGCACAAACTGCAGGCATCCAATATCTGAAACGTTCCATCCCGCCAACCCTCAATATGATCCTGGGAATGCGTCACTGTAATAACGCAAAGCCCCGTACCAAAACCACGATCTTTACGAAACTTAGCCCAAGTATGGTGGGTTGGCTGCGAGTCGTCCACTAGATCAAGCGTGTTTCTGTAGTGTCGGTATAGCCTTAATTGATTTTCCGGAGGTCGCCTGCGTCATCCATATGGCAATAATGTTGAAGGGGTGTACAGTGATCGACCCCATTCAGGATAGATAACCCTTCTCAAACAGGGTTTGGGCTGCAACACAGCTGATTGAACTTTCAAAATTCTGTGTCTAAAATGACGGAATCCTGATGAGGGCCGGTCTCAAGAGAAAGACTAGGAGAGTATGGGTATTATCAAGACCAGTAAATCTCTCGGACATTTTGAGCTGGTGTTAAAAAGTTTGCACAAGGTGCCCGGCATACAGCTTCTGCGCTCAAGACCCGTGGTGCTCATTATTCAGACCGCCCTCAAATGGCAGCGCGACGATTGTCTAGAGATGGGGGCAGCACTGTCGTATTACGCGCTATTTTCGCTGTTCCCCACTGTACTCATTGT
The DNA here is from genome assembly GCA_964563415.1 of uncultured Halomicronema sp. Lineage (GTDB taxonomy): Bacteria > Cyanobacteriota > Cyanobacteriia > Phormidesmidales > Phormidesmidaceae > Halomicronema. Next base: position 6,390 of record CAZLYS010000156.1, on the reverse strand, counting down.
TTTGAGTATCGTGGGTGCATTTATTGGGCCAGAAAGTGGTGCCGCTGAACAAATCTTGCTCTTTGCGCGCAATAGCCTCCCCCCTGAGGCTTATTCGCTGGTTGATAACACTCTGGGGCAGCTTAACCGCAATAGCCTCGAAGCGGGAATCATCAGCTTTTTGATTTTGTGCTTTACTGCCAGCGGCGTCTTTGGGGCGCTGACGCGGTCAATGAACAAAATCTGGCAGGTAGACTTGGAGAAAAAGCATCAAACGGGTGTTAAGTCTGCTGCCAAAACCTTCATGAGAAACCGATTCCTGGCCTTTATGTTGGTTTTTAGCACTTCGGCCCTGATCTTTATGTCCTTGGTTTCTAAGATTGTCATCGAAGTCATTATTGAAATCGTTCAAGACCTCGACAATGCTGTTGGCCTTTTTCAAATTGATGACTTACTGTTGCTCAAAGCCTTACAAACGGGCACATCTTATCTAGGCATTTCGGCCATTATCATGTTGCTGTTTCGAGTGTTGCCCAATACACGTATTTGCTGGGGCGACGTATTTTGGGGTGGTTTGGCCACATCCGGCTTGTTTATGCTGCTCCAACATCTAGCGAGCAACAGTATTATTCGCTTTGGCGAACAGTTCTTGGCGTACGGGGTCGTGGGTAGCGTGATGATCTTGCTATTGTGGATCTTCTTAAGCTGCCAAGTCTTCTTTTTGGGCTGCGAATTGACGTACGTTTACACTCATTTATTCGGGAGTCGTAGCGGCGTATTTCCTACCCCTAAGCGACTGCGGATCAACTCCGAGAGGTGAGAAATCCAGCGATCGCTGGATTTCTCAGATCATCACTTAGCGACAATGCTGATGGCTAGAAATCTGAAATAGCACCTCAGAAGATGCAGAAAATTCACGATGAATTCGCAAGATTGAAATCTTCAATCTTGCGAATTAAATAAAGACCTAATAAGCGTTATGAAATGCTTGCTAAGGCGTGAATAGTCCTTTGGGCAGAGACTTTGAGCATTCTTGAGCTAACCTCTCAGGGGCATTGAGAGGCTTTCTAGACGTTACTTTCTGAGTTGCCTGGAATTGACTTGAGCTAAACTAAGAACAAATTGTTGATGACTGATGGCAACATCCTATTGGACCCATCAGCAGGCCAAATTAAGCGTTTACATAGACACCCAGCGTATGACTACACAAACGGCACAACAAGAGAAAGGCATTTTGATGTCTGAAAGTGCGTTGCAGCACGTGAAACTGCTTCAAGAACAGCAAGGCGGCAAGGAGCTATGTCTCAGAGTTGGTGTGCGCCAGGGGGGATGCTCTGGGATGTCTTACATGATGGATTTTGAAGATCCTTCCAACATCAATGATGAGCATGATGAGGTTTACGACTACGACGGCTTCCGGGTGGTGTGCGATCGTAAAAGCCTCCTCTATCTCTATGGCCTCATGCTGGATTACAGCAATGCTCTGATTGGCGGTGGTTTTCAGTTTACAAATCCCAATGCCGCACAGACCTGTGGCTGCGGTAAATCGTTTGGGACTTAGGTAAACGGCTACAGGCCGCAAACGGAATCTTTTAGTTGACAGCAGGTTTGGCTTCCTTCGAGGCTAAACCTGCTGTACGCTTTATGACGGTGATTTTGAGAACCCTGAGCTATGACAGAAAGTGCTGAAGCGCTGTTTGAGCAAGGCATCGAACGTTACAAGGCAGGTGCGAGTGCAAGTGAGTTGATTCCGGTCTTTAAGGAAGTGTGCGATCGCGCTCCTAAGAGTAGTACAGCCTTGACCTGTTTGGCTTGGCTCTATCTGCTCGAAGACAAACCTAACTCCGCGCTCAAGTCTGCTCAAAAAGCGGTTAAGTTAACCCCCAAAGATCCTCAAGGCCGCGTCAACTTAGCCCTAGCCATGCTAGAAACCCAGAAAAAAGGCGTCCGCGATCATATCGACGAGGCTATCCAGATCATGATGCTGTCTTCTGATCTAAAAGAGGAAGTGCAGAAGAATCTTGAAGAAGGATTAAGTCGTAAGCCCGATTGGAAAAACCTCCAAAGAGTCCAAAAATGGTTGTTTGAAGGCTAGGATTTAAGACCTTTTGAGAAGTTGTCATTGAGCCATTAAGGTATGGCCTCATCAATCATTCTGTAAATGAAGTTGACGACCATCTATTGCGATAACGTTACGCAAGCAATCACTTACGACGGTTTCTAGATGGCTGGAAAATCCAATGCTGCCAATACTTTCTGAATTGCAGAGAATCGTTCTTAAAACCAGTAGGGATCAGCAAGAATGGACAAATAACTTAACGACATCCTGAGAGACTGAATGATAAGGTTTACTCAATAGACCGATAAGGTTTACTTGAGTTTTATTCAGTCACGTTAAATTACGGAGCAGGATCCAAATGGTTGCACGCACTGTGAAGGTTAAGCCAGAGACCCGTAATCATAAAGGCTTTTTTGTTCAAGAAGCGGCTTATGAATTGGTAGGGATTGAGCAGTCTGGTTGGGCTCTCATCTGTATTGACGAAGCGAGTTGTCATTACGTTGATCCGGATGATTTGCGTGGCAGTGACGGTGAGCAAACGGATGTTGTTTAGGGATTGTTAATACCTGTTTGAAAAATTTGACGCGATCCTGCGGTCATCAGCAACCTTGGTAGAACAATTTGCAGCTAGTGTAATCACTCTGGGCATTAGTTACGAGTTCTCACCTCAAAGATGGCCGCTTTTTTATACCCATAAAACGGGGATTTTGATCATCATAAAACGCAAATTTTCAACTCGTACTCAGGTCTACCACATCATGAATTAGGGATCAGAGTAAGTGCTCTCACCCTATTTGTGACCAAGTATTTCGCCAGCGGTATCAAATTTTTGGGAAACTGCTCTTGAAGGTTCTGTATGTCCCTACCATGGGCTCGAAAGTCCCCCAGTATTGGGGGATTTAGGGGGTGCTCAGCATTGATGCAAGAGGTCTAATCTTCGAGTCAGAATCCAGCTTGCGAGCAAATATTCGCTAGTTTAGGCAACTGTTTGCAGTTGATGACTGATTTCGCTAGCATACTGCTCAGCGTTGAGGCCCACGACCAGATGCAAGACCCGATCTTCGACTCGCATCACGGCTTGAACCCCGGCACCAACTAAAGCGACATCATTGATCTGGCTAGCATCTGTAACCTCGACTCGCAGACGCGTTAAGGCCACCGGATCGACTGCGCGAATATTATTGACGCCGCCTAAAGCCGCCACCATTTTCTGGGCTTTAGCTGCAGCTTCGGGGTCAGCCTGCACGGTCGGCAAGGCAGCAGTTGGGCTTTCCATCGATTCCCCTGCTGCCATCGTGGGTACCTGATCAGCCTCCGGACCGGCAGTTTTGAGATATTCGATCATGTCCGTCTTCAGATTTTCCGAGCGGGGACCAAAGATGGCCTGGGCATTGTTGCCCACCTGCAGGACACCGGATGCCCCGAGGGCTTTGAGTCGCGCAATGTTGACTTTGCCCATGTCTTTGACCCCAATGCGCAGCCGAGTGATGCAAGCATCCAGGCTGTCGATGTTGCTGCGTCCGCCAAAGGCGAGGGTGAGCTCCCTCGACATCGCGATCGCATCTTGCGGTAAGTTACTGACCATCGCTTCGTCTTGGGCTTCACGACCCGGAGTCATCAGATTAAAGCGTTTGATGACGAACCGAAAGCTGAAGTAATAGAGCGCGGCAAAGAAAGGGGCGAAGGCCGGAATTAGCCAGACCTTAGTTCCTAGTGGGTAAAACAGGAAAAAGTCGATAAATCCATGGGAGAAGGTGAATCCCATGCGCCCGTCTAGCGTCACAAATAGGAAATCTGCAAAGCCTGCTAGCAGCGCATGCAGCAGAAACAAAATCGGCGCAACGAAGACAAAAGAGAATTCAATCGGTTCAGTAATGCCCGTTAGGAAAGAGGTCAGGGCCGCAGAAATCATAATCCCGCCAATCACCTTGCGGTTTTGGGGCTTGGCACTGTGCCACATGGCGATCGCCGCCGCTGGCAAACCAAACATTTTGAACCAATAAGCCCCGCCGATAATCCCAGCTGTTGGATCACCGGCAAAAAAGCGGTTAATGTCACCCGTGACTGTCTCGCCAGTGATGGGGTCAACAAATGAGCCAATCTGAAAGAAGAAAGGGACATTCCAAACGTGGTGTAGACCAAAGGGAATCAGCAGCCGCTCGATGAAGCCGTAAATCGCCACGGTCACCGGGACATTGCCCCCTTCAGCGGCGGCGGCGGCAAAGCGATCGATCGCGCCGCCAATGGGGGGCCAGATCAGACTCATCAACATCCCCACGCCGATCGCGGCAATGGCCGTAATGATGGGGACAAACCGCTTGCCAGCAAAGAAACCCAGGTATTGAGGCAGCTTAATGCGGAAAAATCGATTGAACATGTAGGCCGCGACGCACCCCATGATCAGGCCCCCAAACACCCCCGTATCCAAGGAAGGGATGCCCATGATCGGCTTCAACACTTCTGGGTCGAGGTTGAAGAACAGAATGGAGGAGACCCCTAAGCTCGCCAGGAACACCACAAAGCCCACGATCGCCGCCAGGGCCGAGACACCATCGTTGGCGGTGTAGCCAATGGCCACGGCGACAGCAAAAATTACCGGCAGATTAGCGAAAATCGCATCACCGGAACTTTTCATAATCTCTGCAAGCTGGGCAGGCAGCCAACTAAACTTAGCGCTGGTTAAGACACCATCCTGAATTTTTTGAATCTCGATCAGCCGCGCACTGCCTAAGCCCAGCAAAATGCCTGCTACTGGCAACACGGATACGGGCAGCATCAGCGACTTGCCCATTTTTTGCAGTAGGCCAAAGGCCTTGTCGCGCCATTGACGCGAGGCGGAAGGTGGGGCTGAGGTTGTGGCAGTCATAATTGAGATCTGGTTAAGAGGGCAGTAGCAATCGGGGGGAATACAGGCTTGATCCGGATGGGGGTTAAGGTGGCAGTCGCCGGAATGATTGAGGACTGAATTCTGTTTTTTTGGGCATTGCTGAATCGAAGTATGAATCCGGCATTTGAGGCCGCGGGCAAGATGCCCGCTCTCCTCTCTCGACGGGGAGTCAGCCCGTATTATTCTTCTAGCTAGTGATTCAATTCATACCCAAAATCAGCAACGCCTTTTTTTGAATTCGCGCCAGCACTCAAACCTGAAACTTCATCATTCCGGCAATGGCACCAAGTCCCTGACGGCAGCGGCGGTTTCTAAGTCCAGTGCTTGGCTAGCAAGAGTTTGGCAGTGGTCAAGGGTGAGCGATCGCACCTGGGCCTTAATGGCTGGAATCATCGATACGCTGACGCTGAGTTCTTTGACGCCAAGTCCAATCAAAAGCGGAATGGCTTGGGGGTCACTACCAATGCCGCCGCAGACGCCGACCCACTTGCCCGAGCGATTGGCACCTTTCACCGCCTGGTCAATCAAGCGCAGCACGGCTGGGTGCAGGCCATCCACAAAGGGCGCGAGTTTGGGATGACCGCGATCCATCGCTAGGGTGTATTGGGTCAGGTCGTTGGTGCCCACCGAAAAGAAGTCCACTTCTTTAGCCAACTGCTCCGCCATGACCGCCGCTGACGGCACTTCGATCATGATGCCGACTTCAACCGGGGGCAGATTGAGTTTTTGGCGTTCCTCTTCCAACATGGCCTTGGCCATGCGTAATTCTTCCACGCGACCAATCATGGGAAACATGACCCGCAGCTTACCCGCTGTGGAAGCTCGCAAAATGGCTCGGAGCTGAGTTCGCTGCAGTTCCGGTTGGTCGAAGCCCAGACGAATGCCGCGCTCGCCCAAAAAAGGATTCTCTTCATGGGCCATGGCCAAGTAGGGCAGAGGTTTGTCGCCGCCGACATCAATGGTGCGAACGATCATGGGTTTGTCTGGTCCCAAGACTTCGGCAATGCTGCGATAGATACCGGTCTGCTCATCCTCCGTTGGCGCTTTAGGACGTTCCATAAAGATGAACTCGGTGCGCAGCAGTCCAACGCCTTCAGTGCCCAGAGCAACTGCCTCTTCGGCATCCTTGAGACTACCGATATTGGCGACGATCTCCACCTGATGTCCGTCTTGGGTCACGGCCGGTCCAAAGGCCGTTTTCAAGTCGTCTGCTTGCTTAGCCAGACGCTTAGCAATCTGATTTTGGGTGCGTTCAATCTCTTCGGTAGGGGCGTTTAAGCGCAGGGTGCCTTTGGTGCCATCGAGAATGACCGGGGTGCCATTGGCCATATCCAAGACGCGGGGTTCGGTGCCCGCGATCGCGGGAATGCCCATCGACCGGGCCAAAATCGCCACGTGGGAGGTGGTACCACCCGCCAGGGTACAAAAACCCACGACTCGTTCGCGGTCGAGATTGGCCATATCC
>CAZLYS010000155.1:0-8322 GCA_964563415.1 uncultured Halomicronema sp. | reverse complement strand
TAGGCCGCATGACTCAACATTGGACGCCTGACTTGCTTTCAAGTCAACAAGCCTTATTCGCTGGCCAGTCACTCCGTAGCTACTTGGCAAATCAATCTCAGCCTCTGTTTGAACTCACCTTAGAGCAAAACGGATTTCAAATTTATCAAAAGATTTCGAATTCTCTGTGATCTAGTCATCGTTTCACTGAGCAGCGATACTGACAATAGTGTCGAACTAACATAATGCTGAGTTTGCCGCTATTCTTATTGTTGCAAAGGGAGTTTAACGGTAAAGTGGGTGCCAACATTGGGCTGGCTCTCAACGCTGATTTGACCATCGCAGTACACCAACAACTGACGGACGATCGCTAAACCTAAGCCGACTCCATCTTCATCACTGCTGGCCTGTCGTCCCTGATAGAAATGCTCAAAAATATGTGGCAATTCATTTTGAGGGATGCCGATACCCGTGTCCTTAATATTGATGGTTAAAGTATCGCTTCCTCCCGCTTGAGCGGTGACCCAGACCTCGCCCCCGGCATCCGTAAACCGGATGCTGTTGCTCAGCAGTTGAATGACGATTTGGCGAACCCAGTTTTCTGGACAACAAACTGCCGGGAGGGTGTTGGGCACGGTATAGGCTAACCGAATGCCTTTTTCTTGAGCTAATGGCTGGTAAGTACTGACAACCCCTGGCAAAACGTCAAACACATTGACGGGTTCAGGTTTGGCAGTCATGACTGTGCGTTCTACCTGCAAAAGCTCTAAAACGCCATTGATTAGATTGACTTGCCGATCGCACTCACGGCTAATCATTTCGAGATAGCGTTGACGCTGCGGAGGTTTAAGATTGGGCGAAGACAGCAGCGGTAGAGCTGTTTTGATTGTTGATAAAGGCGTTCGTAACTTTTGTCCTACGGTGTTCAGGAAATCATCCTTCAACCGCAAGGTATGCATTAATGATTCGTTTTGGGTAGACAGGCTAGACGCAGTCATGGCCTGACGGCGATAGGCGCGGGCTTGCTGCTGTAATTTTGCTTGATGGATCCCTTCCTGCTGTAAAACAGCATCGATCAATGCTGGATGACACTGATCTGGTAACTGCATGAGATCGTTCCAGTTAGTCAACAAATTATCAATTAAGACTTGCTCAGGGTGCTGCTGCCAACTAGCTTGTAAGGCTTGCTGCAGATTGTTGACAAAGTCCTGAATCAACGCTTTTTGAAACGTGATGCGATAATTTACAACGGGCAAAGGTTCATGATCAGAAACGGTTTGATCTGCAGATGGCGATTCGGTTTCTGCAGCCGGTGCAGGTGTATCCTCTCGGTGCCCCAAAATGAGAAAACTGACCGTATCAGAAACCGCCAAGATAAAATATTCTCCCTGCATAGAATGCCTGTCAGGGATGAGAATCGACTGCTGCCAATCGGGAACTTCGCAAGCTTCACGGACCCAAACAAAAATGTCAGGGTGCGGTCTGATGACTTGGCTATATTGCTTGAGATCTGCAAACCAACTAGTCCCTTTCGGTAGTTTGGCAAACAAGGTCACGGGCATTCTCAACTGAATTAGAGCGCCTAAAACCGTTTCAATTTGTCTTTTAAAGCTACGTGGTGAAACCTGGATTGGTTTCAGAAACATAGTTGAGGTTTGCTCAATCCTGCGAACCATAACAACAGGAACCTGTGACGACTGTGCTCAAACAAGGGTGAAATTATAGGCTGTGTTGCATGTTGGCCATTAAGCCCATCAATTGATTTTTGACCCTTCACCTCTTCCAGACTATCTTGCTTGTCTACGAGCAAACCACATTATTCGTGTGAATTAATGTAATGGTTGTGGCAGACGTTCCTTCTACTTGAGTCACATGTAGGGCGGTCTGCTTGTTCTCTCGATCAATGACGAGTAAAGAGAGAGCCTGAGAAATTTATGCCTTTGTTTGCTGGTTCAAATGCTCGATTCCTTATAAAGTCTGCGCCTGGATTCCGAAACGCTGAAACCTTTAATTGACGGAGGATTATCAGAACTGCCTCTGATTCTGATTGCAGAAATTTGCTAAATGACATCTAGCAAGGAGAATATTTTTAGCTAACGGTTGTTCTCGAGAACTTCCGTTAGAAATTTTTTATGAGAACAAGTGAACTGAATTCTGTTGACAGCCTAGACAAGTTCGAATTCATTATGGCGACCTGAGGTTTTGTATACAGTTTTCGAGGCAGGGTGACAGAGGATTTAGCAACCCTGTATATATGTTCGGAGGTCATTTTAGTGATTGATAGAAATCACTCTGTAGCCATGCAAGTATCACCAGTAAATTAGCCTGAAAAATTTCCTTGGAATTATTCTTTAGCTAGGTAGCCGCGACTTGCGAAAGGAATATCGATAACGTCTACCTGCTGATCACCGACAGTTACCTTTAAGCCTTGTCCCCCTGCCTTGGTGCGGATGTAGCCCAGCGCGATCGCCCCCTGATTATTGGCTACACAGCTCGTCACGACACCGACCTTGCTATCTGCCAAGAGAATAGGTGTGCCCAGGTCGACAGGCGCGGCGAGACGGAGTCCCCACAGTTGCTGTTTGACCCCTTGATAGGTTTGCAAACGCGCAATCGTTTCCTGGCCGATGTAGCAACCCTTGTCAAATGACACCGCCTGCCACAAGCCCGCCTCTAAAGGATTGTAGTCTTCGGTGAGTTCGGCACCAGGTAGGGGACGCCCCTGCTCAATGCGGAGGGTCTGCCACTGGCGATCGCCCAGCGGCACGGCCCCGGCTTCTGTCAATACAGACCATAGGGCAGGGCCAGCGTCAGCTGTTGTGATGAGGGTTACCCCTGGTAGGGCCAAACCACTCCCGACCGCAATTTGTACTTCAATGCCAGACAACGTCACGCGTTGGTGGCTCCCATAGCTGACCATATCAAAGTCTGGGATGCCTAACCGAGTGAGCAATCCCGCACTTTCTGGGCCTACTAACGTAAATGCAACGGTGGCATCCGTTTCATCAGCTAGCTTGACTTTATCGGCAAAAAAGATGTATCGATCCATCCAAGCCATCAAGGGCTGAGCTTTTCCAGGAGAGGTCAACAACAAGACAGAGTCGGCCTCTGCATATGCTGTTACGAGATCAATGGTGCGGCCTGTAGACGTGACAAATACGGTGTCACAACCTTGCCCCGGCTGTAAGAGCTGAATTTGATTGGTGGTTTGATTATGCAAAAATCGCAGGCGATCGCTGTCTGATACCCGAATGCGTCCCCAATGGGAGCGATCGCACACAGCTACGCCTTCCTGAGCGGCTGTATAAGCCGCTTGCTCGTCACCAAAAGTTGCTGGAACTGCGAGGTCGTCGACAAACACTGCCCCTTGAGCTGTTTGTATGTCCTGTAATGAGTTGCCCGTGGTCATAGAATTAAAGTCTCTCAGCAGGTCATCGCCCTGACTATACCGTCGTTATAACTCTTTTGGCGACTAGCAACCTGATCGGCAATAATCCGCGATCTGCCTACAACATTAAGACCCTTAACAAACTGGCCCAGCCATCTTTTAGAATCAGCGCAGAGAGTTTGATCGCAACGATGGCTCAGCCTTCTGACAACACTGCCAAGGCAGCAAAACAGCGGTTTCGAGATGCCGTGGTGAGCCATCTCAACCAAGTTGCTCCGGTTATGGCACGGGCCATGTTTGGTGGCTATGGGCTTTATATAGAGGGCATTATGTTTGCCCTAATCGCCTATGAAACGGTTTATTTCAAAGTGGATGACGTGAATCGTGGCGACTTTGAAGCGCTTGATATGTCGCCTTTCACCTATGAAGGCAAGGGCAAACCGATCAAGATGTCTTATTACGAAATTCCCCCAGCGATTTGGCAAGATTTGCCAGCGCTCGCACACTGGGTTGACCAAGCCCACGCGGCGGCGAGACGAGCAAAGCAAGGTAAGTCGAGATCGCGCCGCTAATCAACCGCAATGCTTACGTTTGCTTTTGGTCGAGTAGTCGCGCTTGTTCTAGGGCGGCTTTTTCGCGAGCCCGTTGTAAATACGGTGCCAATTGACCTGGCGCTAATCCTGACAAAATGCTGAGATTGTCAACACTCATGCCCCGCGTCAGCATTTCCACGCACCAGGTTTGCTTCGCTTGGCCCGCATAAGATTGAGGATACAGGAGTAAATCGGCAGTCCAGGCCGCCCATTTTTGCGCAATGACCTCTACGGTGAGGGTTGCGAATTCTTCTGACGCTTGAACAAACAACCAAGGACTGTCATCTTTACGACTTTTGAGCCACTTGGTGAGTGGATTGCTCGTATAAGAGCCATAACGTTTTCCCCAGATCCACTGGTTGATGGGTACCTGGCGATCGCCAACCTGCAGAGTATGTTGAGTCTTGGCACTCAGGTGATGTGACCGAGTCACACCGATAATTTCGATGGGTTCTACCCCAGCTCCAAACAGTACATAAGCCAGAGCATAGTCCTGGGACCCTGAGGCTTTGGCCTGCGCCAGAATCTGGTGCACCACAGGGGCTGGCAAGTCTTGAATGAGGAGTGGGGCATCAGTGGCGACAGACGAGCCAAGAGCACCGGTGATTGCCGTGTGGCCCAGCAACAGGAGGACCAAACCCTCTAAAAAATCTTCGCGACTGGCCCAGAGGTGGTGTTCATCACTGGTAGACTCAATCACCACATACCCGATAAGTAACGCTCCTAGATAGCCAGAAAGCCGCTCTGATGAAAACAGACTGGTAGGCATCGTCTGTTCGAGATATTGCGCGACATAGCGACTGGCCTCCTCAATGCGCTGTCCCAAGGCTTGACGATTATCGGCGGGAAACTGGTCGGATTCGCCAATGAGCGATCGCACAAATGCCGGCGCTTGCTCTAGTGCGGCTAAACATTCGCCGGCATAAGTTTTGAGGGCCTGGTGGCGATCGGTGGGCACGATGCTTTGCTCCATCAGCGCTTCGCCTAGTGTGCGAAAAGTCGGTGCCGACTGAATGACGGCTTGTAGCAAGCCATATTTATTGCCAAAGTTGCGAAACAGCGTCACTTCATTCACGCCGGCCAAATCGGCAATTTGGCGAGTGGTGGTCTGACTTACCCCCTGCGAGAGGAATAGGGTTAACGCCGATCGAATAATTTTTTCACGAGAAGATTTGGCCATACATCATCTTCGCAAGTTGTGCTTGCACCTCAACGAAAATCCAATGGATAAATGGCCCTTGCATCTCGGAACAAAACTCGCTACGCTAATTTATGCAAGTGACACTTGCTTTACTTTAGCAGGCTGCCACTCAAAATCAAGAACACTTTTCCATTGGTGCAATGAATTCAACCCGTTTGTCAGTCCCACCGTGTTCCCGCAACCGTCTGAATTGGGGCGTGATTTTGTTTTTTGGGGCGTTCCATGCGATCGCGCTCATCTTAGCCCCTGTTTTTTTCTCTTGGCCAGCGCTTGGAATCATGCTGCTGCTGCATTGGCTGTTTGGCAGTATCGGCATTTGTTTGGGCTACCACCGCTTGTTGAGTCACCTTAGTTTTCGGGTGCCGCGCTGGCTAGAATATATGCTGGCAACCATCGGCGCCTTAGCGATGCAAGGCGGGCCAATTTTTTGGGTCGGGGGGCACCGCAAGCATCATGCCTTTACGGAAGATCCCGAGCAGGATCCCTACTCTGCCAAGCGCGGCTTTTGGTGGAGTCATATTATGTGGATTCTGAAGCCCCAGGCAGAGTCCTTTGAGTTTGCTCAGTATTCTAAATTTGCGCCTGATTTAGCAAAACAGGCTTACTATCGCTGGCTAGATCGCTATTTTATCCTACTGCAAGTGCCGCTTGCGATCGCACTGTATGCTCTCGGCGGCTGGTCCTTTGTGATCTACGGTATTTTTGTGCGCTCAGTGTTGCTGTGGCACTCTACTTGGTTCGTGAACTCGGCTACCCATTGCTGGGGCTACCGCAATTTTGCGGCTGACGATAATGCCCGTAATCTTTGGTGGGTCTCCTTAGTGACCTATGGCGAAGGCTGGCACAACAACCATCACACCTTTCCCCGTTCGGCTCAGACCGGCTGGCATTGGTGGGAAATTGATGTGACCTGGCAGACAATCCGCCTGCTCAAGCATTTGGGTTTGGCGACTAAGGTCAAAATGATTCCCCGCATCAAAAGTTGAGTTGGCAAAACGGCTGCCGCCAAATCCAGCCCTAGGACAGGTTGCGAGAGCTAGACACCCGGAGACTCAGGCTACAGCAGAGTTCGGAATGCAGAGTTCGGAGTATCCTTCAGGTAAGGACAAGTCCTACGGAAATGAAAGGTCTGTTATACAAGCGTTATAGCGATCTGGATTGTTTCAACCAAACTACGGATTGCTGTCTCTACTCACTCATCCCGCTGGTTCCCAGCCTGTCCTGACATTTGGGGCAATCACGCACCGACCTGACCTCACTGTTCAAAGGTTTGAGCCGGAAACTCTGTCGAGATCTACCTCAGCGGGTTCTGCGTCCAGAGTGAGGGTGCAATCTCGGCGATCGCGTCAATTGGCGCGTTGCCACAAGCGAATCACTTCGGTTACCAGTTCTCGATTCGGCGGTGGAGCCGCCTGAATTGCCGGTTGTTGCTCTACTCCCGGAATCCCTTCATGCCAGGGACTGTTGGGTATGTCGGCGATCTCGACATCCGGATTCATCGGGCGAAACCCATGCTGGATAAACACTGCCTGCTGTTCTGGGGCGAATAAAAAATCGATGAATTTCTGCCCGGCTTGAGCTTGCCGGTTGCTGATGTCGCGAGTGGCGATCGCGGCTGTGGAAACTGTCTCAATTGTCGGATCGAGGTAATAAATCTGATAAGGTTGGCCCTGGCTTTGTTGGGCCTGCTGCCAGCGCAACAGGGCAATACTCTCGTACACCATGGCGACGTCGGCGTCATTGGGGCCACGAGTAATAAATTCCTGCAGCAAAATATCGGTGGAACGGGGCGGCAAGTACACCGACTGTTTAACTAGCCCAAACAAATCCTCTACAGGTGGTGTGTTCAAACTGGCAAGACTGAGCGCTTGTGACCCTAATTGTGCTTGCGACCATAACGACAATGCTAACTGGCCACTGTTAGAGCGCTCAGGGTCAGTCGTCACAAAATCAAAGCTGCCCCAGTCTGCTTGCCCGCCGATTTCGGCCCAGCTTCCTTTCGATATGGCTTCTTCTAACCGTGACCACTGGAACTGATTAGGAAAGAGAGCCTGTCCCCGTTCCGGCCATGCGACAGCCACCAGCATCGTTTTGGCAATCGGTTGCGGCTCGGCATAAAACGGCTGGTCGCCGTACTGCGTTGTCCACCGTTGGGCCAGTTCCTCTAATAATTGCCCATTCGCTGGGATTAACACCGTCGGCGTGAAGTCGTTTTGGTCATCCAGGTAGTTATTGACCATGTCTTGAGAACCCTGAATTTCCACTTGCAGGTCAATATTAGGGTTCGCTGCTTCAAACTGCTGCTCTAGCTCTGCTAGCGGTTCTTGTAGCTCAGAGCCGCTGACGATGGTGAGGGTCGTCTGGGTGAAGCCGGGCAGGGGCACGTAAGCCAGGGCGACTGCCCCGATCGCGATCGCTGAGGAAGCCACTATTCGCCGGGATGAAGTCATCTTTGCCGCTCCGCCAATTTACGTCATTTCAGAGAACTCTCGAAAGCCACTCATGACTGGGCTTTCATTAAGACATCCATGCTCTCTTGCAGATTGTTGAGTTCTAAACCCAGTTCTCGTAATTCTTCTGTCTGGCTGCGGCTCGCGAGGTCAGCCGAGCGCAGCTTGTTTTGTAACTGTTGCAGTACGCCGCCTGCATCGACAATCAGGGTTGCGAGATTGACCACCTGGGCTTCTCGCGTATCTTCGCCCTGCTGAGCCAGCTCAATGTTGCGCTCCAGGCTCTGGGTTAACTTTTGCCATTGGGCTTGAGCGATTCCAGAACTCGTGCGTTCTTTATGCTGAGCCTCTTTGAGCTGTTGTTCCAGATCCTCGATCGACAGTAGCGACCCACGCTGGTGTAATCGCTCAATCATGGTGTCAAGTTTGTTCGGTAACTCACGGGTGCGATCGCAGGCGTACTGCACCACGCCAAGTAATTCCACCTGACTGGTGTCGGTCAGCAAATTCATAGACTCCGCTTGCAGATCGTTAGCCTGAGCTGCCAGTTGAATGGCTCGCTCCTTTGCCTGCAATAAGTCTTTCTCTAATTGCGGATTGTCGAGTCCCAATGATTCGGGCTCGCGACTTTTGAGTACACTTGCTCCCACAGTTGCGATCGCGATCGCGCCCGGTACCGCCACCAAGGTGGGCAACCGCACGAACCGCACT
>CAZLYS010000154.1:0-8387 GCA_964563415.1 uncultured Halomicronema sp. | reverse complement strand
GATCTCCTTGAGCATGAAGTGCCGGTACGGGCCCTTTTCGGCGGACTCGGTCGTCGTCCCCAAGGATTTGAAATATCAGGACGACAGCCAGCACCTCTACATCAATCTCAAAGCGGGAGAGCAACAGTTAGACGGTGACAAAGCGCTGCAATTTCTCCGTTTTCGGTATGACGACTACGGCGATATTGGCCGCATTCAGCGCCAGCAGATGTTGATGCGGGCCATGATTGAGCAGGCCCTCAGTCCCAAAACTGTGGCGCGTTTACCCAAGATTCTCTCGGTCGTTCAGTCTCATGTTGATACCAACCTGACGGTCGAAGAGTTGTTGGCCCTTGCGGGCTACGCATCCAAAACCGATGCTTACAACACGCAAATGCTGATGCTACCGGGTGATTTCAGCAGCAGTAATGATTTTGAGCTGAGCTATTGGTTGCCTAATCTGAGCGAGATCGACAGCCTGGTGTCGGAGTATTTTGGTTACGGGACCCGCCAAGTTGCGGCGTCAGCCGATCCACAATCACTGCGCATTGCCATTCAAGACAGTACGGGAGACGCGATCGCAGTTGATAGCCTGGTGCAGACACTGTATGACAGCGGGTATTACAACGTCTACATTGAAGAGCCTTGGCCAGCGGAATTACCCTTTACCAAGGTGGTGGCCCAAAATGGTGACTTAGGCAGTGCGGAGACGCTACAGCGCTTTTTGGGGATTGGTGATGTGCGGGTTGAGAGCACCGGCATTTTAGACTCCGACATTACCATTCAGCTCGGCCGCGATTGGTTAGACGAGTACGGTACCAGCTCTAGTTTGTAGGTAACGGGTATGGCGACGCCTCAGATTTTACAGTGTCATGTGTGGCTGCTCGACAGCGAGCCGCCAATTTGGCGTAGTTTTGTCATCAGCGACCAAATTACCCTGGATGAGCTGCATGGGGTTTTACAGGTCGTTATGGGGTGGGAGTTTGAGCACCTGTACGACTTTAAGCTGGGTCGCGATCGCTATGCGTCTCAGTTCCCGATGCCGCTCGAAGGCACCTCAGATGCGGCCGCTGTTTCATTGGCGAGCTTCCAGTTAAAACCGGGTAACAAGTTTACCTATACCTATGACTTTGGCGATGGCTGGCGGCATCAGATTACCGTTGCCGAGGTTTTGCCCTGGAACGACGATGCCGAGTTGCCCCACTGTTTAGAGGGCGATCGCGCCTGCCCGCCCGAAGATTCTGGTGGCGTCTGGGGCTACGAAGGCTTGATGGAACGATTGGCCGATCCAGAAGATCCGGAGTATGAAGAACTATTGGATTGGATTGGGATCGATTTTGATCCAGAACGCTTTGAGGTTGCTGCAGTCAACACCCAACTCCGGCAACACTGGCCATCATGACTCGTGGTCATCCTGATTCAAGGGGCCGCAAAAATTAGGGCAACAGAAGGTCGTTTGCCACTAGCAACTTATTTGCGTCCACCCAACAAAGCCAACTCAAAGGTTTTGAAAAAACAATCCACATCGCGATAGCCGATCGCGCGCAACCACTGACACTGACTTTCCACCGGTGCCAGGATGTTCTCTACCTTGTCGGGGCGATTGTAGTACTTCTGGGCGATCGCGGCTCGTTGGACTTGTGGATCGGCTTTAACGTGATGGGCATGCAGATAATCGACAAAAAACTCATCAAAGAGCGCTTCTCCTGCTGGGGTCGCAGAGGCCACATGTTCTAAATTGAGAAAAATGCCACCAGGAGCCAGCAAGTCGTAGATTTCGGCATAGATCGCCTGTTTGCGATCGTCTGGCTGATGATGAATTGCGAAGCCCGAAACCACCACATCAATCGGGCTATGAGCCGCCACCGTGGTTACCCAATCAGGCTGCCCAAAATCAGCCGTGACGACGCTTGCCTGGGGCAGGTCGCTAACTTTTTGGCGCACAGCAGCTAGCATCGGCTCAGAAAAGTCAGCAAAGATGCCTTGAGCAGTGGGAAAGCGGTTGAGCAAATAGCGACCTAAAATGCCATCGCCACATCCCAAATCCACTAGAGCACGAGGCGACGGGCACCACTGCTCAATGACTTTGCCCATGACAGCCAGTTGTAAATCAGCTCCCGGAATCGCACTGCGGACTCCTTCGAGGAAAGCGTTTGCGACTTCTGATGTTTGCCAGCGACTAGTAGTGGGAGACATGGGTGTGAGGGTGGGTGGGTGCAGCCTGCCTAAAGGGATTGGGGGAGGCTTGGGTCGGCGTCAGGAGCCTGGAGGTATTAGGGGCTCCACCAGGGCTTTGATGGGCGAATGCGGAATTGTCTGCGGATGGCAGGAATGCGCCTCAACTTGAGGGTAACCATGCAGCAAACTCATCCGTCATTTGGGGTAACGATAGCAGATGAATCCGTGGGTCATGGGCAGCGCGATCGCGTTCCACAGCAGTGTTATAGCCCCAGTCCACTAAGAATAAGGTGACATCATCCAATTCAGGAACAGCTTTGACCTTGTCCAGGGTTTTCAAACGATCTTCTAAAAACCAGATGGGTTGAGAGGCGGCCGCAGCGACTGGAGGCGATGCTTGAATTTGTTGCAGAGTCACCGGTTTGGGCTGCTTGATTTCTTTGCCAATGATTTGGTCGCGGGGCAAATCAACCCCAGCTTGGGCCAAGAGCGCTTGAATGAAACGCCCTTCTTTAGTGGAAATAATGATGGGAAAAGCGCCCGCCGCGATCGCCCCTTGCAGCCGTTCGATGACACCTGGATAAAAGCGGTGCAAACTGAGCCAGCCCTCTAAGTCAGTCTGAATCCAGCGATCGCGCCCACCATCCACTGCGGCCATAGCCACGTCGGGTTGAATCCGGGTCTCTTGCAGAATGTCTTGTACCAGAGTGGGCCAGTAGTCTAACACCGCCGCATCCTCCACCCCCTGCTGTAAGGCATGCAGCAAGAGTGGCATTTCCCACCCGGTTTCAATCACGGGACGTAACGGATAAAAGCGTTCAGCCAAACCTGGCGGCGGGTCAGCGGGGACTTGATCAAACAGGCGACAATACGCTTGCCAGGCGGTCTGAAAATACTCAATCAGGCCATCGCAAAGCACACCGTCAAAATCGAGCGCGAGAATTGCAGGAGTTAGCATCAGACAAACCAGTTTAGAGAGGGCAGAGAGGCATTAGCGACAGCACCAACGGTTTCATCCACACTCTATTCTTTGAGGGGACAATAACTTTGTTAAGGCATGCTGAAAAAGTGCAATTTCACTTTGCATAATTGGATACTTTTTAAATGAAGGCAATGACTTCAGCGCTACTAAAGTGAGCTTTTTGAGTACAGATCTAGCATCACTTCATGCTTTATCTAAATTCTCTCAAAGCCTTATATTTGGCATAATTTTACCGAGTACACAATACTTGTGCCGGGCAATCAAAATACCTGTCCTGAGGTCTAAAAATACTCGCCCCTGCCCCCTCAACAAAGTCTAAAACCTTGACAAGCCAGGGTATAGCACCATTGAGTACAGCACTAATATCTTTAGTAAATTTGGACGGCGCAATCCTGTGATTGTTAGAAAAGGCGCTTGGTATAAGCAAGGAAACCAAGCCCCCCTGCCGCGCCATGTCCCTTTCTTCTCACCCTATGCCTCCCCGCCGTTGGCGGCCCACTTGGCCTCATTGGCACAGACAACTGCCGCTGGTGAGTGACTTTCAAGCCATCTTTGAACGTGACCCAGCCGCCACTAATTGGGTAGAGGTGTTGCTCTGCTCGGCTGGGTTTCACGCGATCGCCCTCCATCGTCTTGCCCACACCCTTTATCACCGACAGGTACCGGTCATTCCGCGCTTAATTAGCCACCTCAGTCGCACGCTGACGGGCATTGAGATTCACCCGGGGGCGCAATTGGGTCGGGGCGTTGTGATCGACCACGGCATGGGAGTCGTCATTGGCGAAACCGCAATTGTGGGGGACCACGTCTTGATTTACCAGGGGGTCACCCTCGGCGGTACGGGTAAAGAAATCGGCAAGCGACATCCCACGGTGGGCAACCACGTCGTTATCGGTGCCGGTGCCAAGGTCCTCGGCAACATTCACATTGGTGACTCTGCCCGCGTGGGAGCGGGGTCTATCGTCTTAACCGCAGTACCGGCCAATTGCACTGCTGTCGGGGTCCCCAATCGTATTGTGGGTTGCTGCAATATTGCTGATGCCCCGCTCAACCATGCACAACTGCCGGACGCTGAAGCCGCCACTGTAAGGCAACTTCTCAATCGCATTGAAGCTCTAGAAGCTGAAGTGCAACAGCTCTCATTACAACGCTCTCTCATCCCTGCGGAGGTATCTCGCCATGCATAGTTCTCTTTGCCTAACCCCTGTGAGTTTTGCGGTGGGGTCGATCCAACGATGCGATCGCTGGTCGATTCACCACCGATTACAAGAACTCAACATTGCCTGTGCTTGTCCTGCAGATGGCACCTTACGCGTTGAAGTTAACCATGTGCTTGACCTTGTACTCACGCGCAGCGCAGTTCGGCAATTTACCACCACACGCCAAGACAATATCGACTGGCTCGACCGCTGCTGGCACACCCAAGTCCTCTGCACCACCGATCACTAAAGCCTGCTACCGACGTTCTCTCTCCCCGATCTCACCATGTTTACCTCTCTCACCATTGTTAGCTTCTTTTTCGCCCTTGCCTGGGTTCAACAAATCTTTCTGAATCAACTGATTGAAGCGGATCTAAAAGCCTTGCAGCAATCTCGTTCGGATATGGCTCCGCCGAGGGCAAACACACCGCTGCATCCAGTTGACTCTTGACCCGTACGTTCTGAGTATTTCGCCCTGTCCCCAACAAGAGGCCCCTATGACGACTCCTCCAGCAATTGTCATTAACGACACCACCCTACGCGATGGTGAACAGGCAGCCGGTGTTGCCTTTGGTCTCGAAGAAAAGGTCGCGATCGCCAAATTTCTCGATGCGATTGGTGTCCACGAATTAGAAGTCGGCATTCCGGCCATGGGGCAAGAAGAGTCCCGAGCCATTCGAGCGATCGCCGATCTCGATCTCAATGCTCACTTACTCGGCTGGAATCGAGCTGTCATCGCCGATATTGAAGCCTCTCTGCACTGCGGTCTCAAACGGGTGCATATTTCAATTCCCGTTTCTGACATCCAAATTCAGGTCAAGTTTCAAGGGCGCTGGGCCCGGATGCTAGAACAACTCCGCGATGCCATTGGCTATGCTCGCGATCATGGCCTGGAGGTCAGCGTCGGTGGCGAAGATAGCTCGCGCGCGGATGATACTTTCCTGATCGATGCCGCTCAATATGCGCAGGAATGGGGCGCTTTTCGCTTCCGGTTTTGCGACACCGTCGGCATTCTCGACCCTTTTACCACCTATGACAAAGTGCAAAAGCTGGTGGCGGCTCTAGATATCCCCGTTGAGATGCACACTCACAATGACTTGGGACTCGCCACCGCCAATGCCCTCGCTGGCATCCGCGCTGGTGCCGCCTCCGTCAACACGACCGTCAATGGTCTCGGAGAACGGGCGGGTAACGCGGCGCTGGAAGAAGTCGTGATGACGCTGAAACAGATTTACGGTCTGAAGCTGGGCATTCAAACCCAGCATTTTTTAGAGCTGTCGCGGTTCGTTGCGAAGGCGGTGAATTGCCCAGTGCCCCCTTGGAAAGCGATCGTGGGTCAAAACACCTTCGCCCATGAGTCGGGCATTCACGCCCACGGCATTTTGCACAACCCCAGCACTTACGAGCCCTTTGACCCCAAAGAGGTCGGCTGTCAACGGAGTCTGGTAGTGGGTAAGCATTCTGGCCGCAGCCTGCTAAATCAGGTGTTGCAAACCTACGGTGTCCAGCTAGATGCGCAACATGGCCAATCAGTCTTGCAAGCCGTGCGCGATCGCTCTACTCAACTCAAGCGTGGCCTCACGCCTGACGAGTTGCTCACCCTCGTCGCCGGTGAAACCGGGCAACCCTCCATGGTTGCCTCTCCCTAAACCCTTGCCCCTTGCGTTTTTCCGAATCCCCCGAAGTGCCCAACGACTGTTCTGTTCAAATCTAATCTGATTGAGGAAATGACATGAAAGTGATGCTACACAACGGTGAAAAAGGCCAACTGATGGTCTACGTTGCCAAAAAAGATCTGGAAGAAGAAGTGGTTAGCCAAACCACTGAAGGCGACGCCACCTTGGTCACGCTTTCTAACGGTTGGGAACTCTCCATCAGCGGCCTGAGCGACCCGCTACAACTGCCGAAAACAGTCAATGCCAAACGGCTGAATTGAGCTTTTGTACCGCCGCGATGTGAACTTGGCTCGATGGCTAGTAGCAGAGTTCAGAAGTTAGAGTACCGGCTCACACCCCTTGAGGACTTACGCAGTTCAAAATCCTGAACACTCATCATCGAGTTGGGAGCCCATTGCCCCTTATCCAGAGGGAGCAACGCAACCGAGGGAACCAGTCATCCCTTAAATCTCCCCCAGTGCATAAGTCCTTCCCCTGGCCTTAAGGGCTACAGGCAATAAGCCAACATCCACCTTCCAAATATCTCCCCACGCCCTTTGATTAGGCTGCGCCAACCCACCGTCCATCCACTCACCCTCACCTCCCAATCCCATGTTGAATGCCCAACACCTCTCTTCCCGACATTTCAACCTTGAAGGTACGCTCATCGGCTTTTTGGGCGGCAAAGCCAACAAGCCCAAATCCCTCATTTTAGAAGTCGAGCAAGAACAACTGACGATTCAACTGCCGAAGGAATTGCGATCGCACGTGCAACACTATTTGCGCCTTGGCGATCGCGTAGCCTGTGTTGGTGCGACCCACGTAGACTACAAGGCTGGCATCATTAAACTCAAAGCCGCACAGGTGTTTTGCCTCACTCGCCCCACGATGACGACACCACAACCGGCCTCGTCCGAAGCATCCCCCTGTGCCACTCGAAAGCATTGCCCGAATAGTGCGAGTAAGACCTCAGCCAAAATTTTGGTGTGTCGCAAATCGGGTTGCCAAAAGCGAGCTGGGCAAGCAGTCGTGGCCGCAGTTGAACAAGCCCTTAAGGACTATCAACTTGAAGGCCAGGTCAAACTGCAGTACACCGGCTGTCAAAAGCGCTGTTCTCAATCTCCTAGCCTGACGATTATGCCGGGCAAGCATCGCTACAGCAGCCTTAAACCCAAGCATGTTCCCGCCTTAATCGAAGAACATTTCTGCCCCAGCGAGTGAAGATTACCCCCACTTTCTTCTCCCTCATGGCTAAATTTCCTGTGCGATCCACATCCGTCCCCACGTTTACAAAGTCACTGCAGTCCCGTGCCTCTGACGGCAGACCCGAAGCGCGACCCACCCCCGCAGCGACGATTGCGGAAAACCGGTTTTATTATTTTGCTTACGGGTCATGCATGTGTCCGGTCGACCTCAAGCGATCGCTGGGGGAGAACACCCATCAATATGTCATTGGGCCAGCCACGTTGAAGGGCTACCGCTTGGGCTTTCACTACTACTCTGCCCAACGCAACTGCGGAGCGTTAGATATCTTGCCCGATGCCCACAGTGAGATACACGGGGTTTTATATGCCTTGCCTGGATACCTGAGCGATCGCCTCGACCAACGAGAAGGCGTGCCGCAAGGTCACTATCGTCATGAATATGTCGCTGTTACTGACGCCCAACAACAATACATCGGTGTCCGCACTTACACTGTTGTCCAAAAAAGCCCCGTTGAAATTGCGCCCAACGACTGGTATTTCAGCGTTGTGCTACGGGGTGCAGTCACCTGTAAACTCCCAGAGACTTACTGTTGGGAGTTGTTTAATCACATGCATGGCTTACAAACAGCCTGTGCTTAATTCATCACTGAAGGTTCCTGTTATGTCTATTCGATTACGCGTTTTCTTTTGTGAACTAGGCTTGTGGTTGACGGCTGAGATGCTGTTGGGGTTTTTAGGGTTTGATAACTTAGCTGACTACACCGAATACTTAAAGCAACGTGAAGCGATCGCATTATTACAAACGGCATAAAACACGGCATCACAAAGTATTACTCAACCATCAAAAAATCGCTCAAAACCTTATACAGCAAGCCTTATCCTTTAAATCCATCAGCCCATTCACTCGATCATTCCGGAACCAGTAACACCAAAATACTGAAAAAACATAAATAAAAACTTACATTTATCGCGTAATATTCAGAAACAAAACACCGGCAAAAAGTTCATCATTTCTCTTGCTAACAGGTCTTTTTGATCACACAAAAGAGGTCTTGAGTGTCCACTCTGAACTTAATTTGGTGATTTTCAAAATAGTTTCTAAAACGGTATAAGCGGTTATCAATTCAAAGGAAATCTATTGCTATTTCTATGGACAAGTAAGCGATGATTGTGATTGTGATTGGAATTT
>CAZLYS010000153.1:0-8402 GCA_964563415.1 uncultured Halomicronema sp. | reverse complement strand
CAAGATCTGAGGCCTTGGCTCTAATATACACAACGACGTGAATTTGCATCCCGGTCATGACAATCAAAAGGGCGAGGAAGCAATCAGGAGCAGCATCTGGATCAGGAGCAGCATCTGGAGAGGTATCGCGACTGCTGCCATTTATGGAGAACTAGCTGCTTTCCCTGCTTCAAGTTGAGCGCGATTTAATGAGGGCAGCTCAGCCTTCTTCTAAAGTCTCATCAACTTGGTCGATGGGTAGCGAAATCTCCTGGGGAGTGTATCTGAATGCAAAGCCATTCAAAGAACGGACGTGACATTGGCTATGGTAGTATTTTGGTAATTAGGAAAGGTAAGGACATCTGAGGCATGACAGCCGTACAAGTAACTGATTCTTCCTTCAAGCAGGACGTGCTTGAGAGTGAACTTCCTGTTCTCGTCGATTTTTGGGCTCCTTGGTGCGGACCTTGCCGGATGGTTGCACCCGTTGTTGATGAAATTTCTGAGCAGTACGACGGTCAGGTTAAAGTCGTCAAGCTAAATACTGATGAAAATCCTAGTGTGGCTAGTCAGTACGGTATCCGCAGCATTCCTACCCTGATGATTTTTAAGGATGGTCAGCGGGTTGACATGGTTGTGGGCGCGGTTCCTAAAACCACCCTGGCCAACACTCTTGAAAAGTACCTCTAGGCACTCGACTGACAACAGCAAGCACGCCTGACTGATGAATATAGGCTTTATGCATGAAAGACATTGTGGCTGAGAACCCAGTGTCTTTCATGCTTTTAGGACCTCATCGCTGCCTGAAGATAGATACCCTGGCAACTGTGGCAGTCGCATCCACTCCGAGATCGCCCATTCCTGAACTCTGCAAACTGCCCTTTGAAGCTTGGCGACGTGGGGAGCGGGATAGCAACCGAAGAGTTCTCCAGAAATCTTGCAGGCCCCCCCTTGTAAGTCATTGGCAAAGTATTGAGCCTAACTGAGACGCTTTTGGCGTAACAGAATGGGGAAAATAGAGAGAACCGCCAAAAACCCTAGTGCCCACGTGAGAGGCCAAACTCCCTTGCCTTGAGCAGCCTCTAAACCAGCCAGCCCAATCCAGGTGTAGGCCACTGTGCCAGGGGCAATGCCGACTAACGTGCCCCAAAAAAACGCGCTCACCGGGGCCGATGTCAGGCCAAACAGAAAATTTACTAAGTTAAAGGGCGAAAGCGGCGCAAACCGGACTGCCAACACGCAATTAAAGGAATGCGTATCCATTAACTTGTCGATGTTGCGATAGATTTTGTGTCTAGCAAAGCGCTGGCGAAACCAATCTTGCAGCAGATAACGGGCTACCCAAAAAGCCGCAGTAGCTCCAGCGGTAGCGCCGATGAGTGACCAAAGCGACCCCCACCATAAGCCAAACTTGGCTCCGCCTAGTAACACCAGCAGTGTGGCGGGAACGCCTACCATGGTGGCTAAGACATGCGCCGCCAAAAATGCTGGCACTGCCCATGGGCCGAAAGAGGTAAAGGCATCGATCAACGCTTGTGGCTCAAAAAATAGCGAGAGATTTCGCAGACACCATACGAGAATCAGGCCCAATAGCACCAATAACCAGAAAGATCTTTTGTGAAATACGGTGCTCATGATGTTGGATTTTGGGTCACGATCTGTTCGGTAGAGGGCATCAACGCAGCCAGATGCTCGCTGCAGCCCAGAGGGACAAGAGATGAATGCCCCTGAAGCGGTCTGTGATTACGCTGACATGGCTTCGCCATTTTCTTCGTTGACGCTAGGCACTGATTCTTTGAGGGCTTTACGAGCAATGCGAGTCACGTATACGGTTACGGCCACAGTCGCAATGAAAGCAATAATGCGAATCGTCCAAGTAATGGTGGGGTTACTGGGGGTTTCGCCTGCACCCAAGGTGGCTAGATTACCGGCCAGCGACCCCAGATACACATACATAATCGTGCCAGGAATAATGCCCGTGGTGCCTAATACGTAGTCTTTGAGCGACACTTTGGTGAGCCCTAAAGCGTAGTTGAGCAGATTAAACGGAAATGCGGGAGACAGGCGAATCAAGAAAATGATTTTGCGGCCTTCGCGGGCGATCGCCTCATCAATAGCCTGGAACTTGTCATTACTCGCGACCTTGCGACTCACCCAATCCCGGGCAATATAGCGCCCCACTAAAAAGGCTGCCGTCGCCCCTAACATCGCTCCGATAAAAACGTATAGCGACCCTTTGACGACACCAAAGACCACTCCAGCCCCCAGAGTCACTACCGAAGCAGGGATAAACGCCACTGTCACCACGACGTACAGCGCGATAAATGCGATCGGCGCAATGACCCCTAAACTATCGACCCAAGCCAAGGCATTGACTAGCCAACCTTGAAGTTGACCGAAAAAGCCTTGTCCTGACTCGGCTGCCGCTGTCTGCGCTAGAGCCGGCAACATGGGCATTAGCACCATGGCAAACATGGTTAATCCACTCAATTGCAACCAACGGTGAGACCGTCGTCTTAAGCTTACGGGAAATTGGCGATGTAGGAAGTTCATGGGTTTGTCCTTTTAGGGAAATCCAGCAATCAAGGGGCAGTCAAAACAACCACAGAAAAGTTAGCCATGCAATGGCTAGTCGGTCAGGGCACCCCCACAACTCGACCCGCTACCCGCTGTACAGCCATAACAGTATGAGCGCGTCTGCACCGTCGCGATCGCATCTATGGAGTCAGCTTTGAGCAGGGTTTCTAACGTGACGGGGTGGCCGTCTGGCGTTTGCGCCGGAATGCCTGCCATCTGATTAAAGTCACAGTCGTAAACGTTACCCTCATAGTCGATCGATAACTCGCTACGACACATGAGCCCTGACACATTGGCCGGATTGTGGTTAGCCGCCAAAAATTGGTTATAAGGCACCAGCAACCCCCGATGCTCTAGCTGAAATCGGGTGCGTCCAATGGGGAGGTTAGTAATCGTCAACAGGTTATTAAAAGTAATCCCAAAATTCTGGGCTAGATATGCTTTGTAATCCCCTTCTAAGGCTGTTTGGCTGGGTGTCAGTCGAAAGCTCTCATCTTTAGGAACTGGGGGGTTATAAACCAAATCCAAAACCAAGTGAGGATGCTGACCATAGCCCAAATCGTTTAACCGTTGAATGGCGCGAATTGAGCTGTCGTAAACACCCTGGCCGCGCATGCTGTCAACATTGTCTTGCAGATAACAGGGCAACGATGCCACAACCCGAACTTGATGGTTGGCAAAGTATTCGGGTAAGTCTGCAAATCCGGCTTCAAAAAAGATCGTGAGGTTAGAGCGCACGATGATTTCTTTCCCTAGTGCATACGCTTGCTCCACCAAGGGCCGAAAGCCATAGTTCATTTCTGGGGCGCCCCCCGTTAAATCCACCGTGCGGATCTGGGGAAAGCGATCGAGTATTTCGAGCAACTGCGCTAACACCGCTGGAGACAACTCTTCAGTGCGATGTGGCCCCGCCTCAACATGACAATGAGTACAGGCCAGATTGCAGCGGCGCCCCAAATTGATCTGCAACACTTGAATGCTTTGCTTCGTCAATGGACTACCTAAGGCCCTTTCAAAAGACCGATCAGCAGTCGAAACTTGGGGACTCTCGGACGATAAAACCATAGTGTGTTGGGAACTGTAGAACAAACGAGGTTGCAGTGGGTGATCACCCAACTTGCCTATTTACAATGACATTTTCTGCCACAAGAAATTGTTTCATTACAGGCCATTAAATCGGTCAGACCTGAATATTCCCTGAGAGCAATGAATGAACTGCCTGAATGAAAAAATCAGCATTTTCTCAGGAAGCCTTGTTAGCGTTGTAACCAGGAATTTGTTGCTAAATCTATGTCTTGGTTTCGCCGCCAATCTTCTAAAGTGTTTCGGTCGATTGATGTCAACTCGATCCGTTTTCGGCTGACAGCGGGTGTGGTGCTGGCTTCTGCACTCACGATTGGGGGGGTGGCCGTGTGGCTCAACTGGCAGTTACAACAAACGTTGTTAGCCAGTCAGCAAAACGCCGTAGCTGAATTGTCACAGCGCTTCAGAGAAGACGTTCAGCTATACAAAGATATGATGCCGACCCAAGAGGCTGTGCAAAAGGTGATTGATCGCCGCGCCATTGGCGATACCGCGATTTGGGTCGAGACTCCAAACGATGCTGCTTTTGCAAAGTCAGAGACGCTCTCGATGGGGTCATGGCAGGCGGCAGGGCTCACCGACTTTTTGCAAACGCTGTCACCAGACCCCCACATCGGCCTGATGAGTGTGGGCGATCGCTCCCTAGCGGTCTGCATTAGCCCTTTCAACATGGCAGGTGAAACGCTGGGGACGCTCTACATCGTTGCCGATGTCACTCAAGAGCAGCGAACTTATGTCGCGATGACGCGCAGCTTGATGCTGATCACCGGGAGTGCCATTGTGGTGCTAGCAGGGCTGATCGCGTTGTATGTTGGGCGATCGCTACAGCCCGTCAAAGGTCTCAGTCAAGAGGTCATGGGCGTCACAGCTGAATCACTGAATGCGACTCGCCTAGAACTCGACAAAGCCCCAACTGAAGTTAAGGAATTGGCCCACGCCCTCGACCATACGCTTGAAAGATTGGCCCAATCTTGGGAGCAGCAGCGCCGCTTGGTGGGCGATGTTTCCCATGAGTTGCGTACCCCTTTGACTCTGGTACAAGGCTATTTGCAAAGTACGCTGCGACGCTGTCAAACTCTGACTGAAATTCAACGCGATGGGTTGGAAACCGCGGCCTCTGAAACAGACCGCACCATTCAAATTTTGAATGACTTGCTGGTGTTAGCTCGCGCCCGAATGGGACATTTGCAGCTCTGTGCCGAGCGGCTAGACCTCAAGCAGGTGGTGTTAAATGCTTTAATGGCGGCTGACCCAGCGGGCGATCGCATCGAGGTCGACATCAAAGTTGCGCCGCTATGGGTTCGGGGTGATACCAATGCCCTGCGACAAGTATTGTTGAATCTGATGGCGAATGCCCTGAACTATTCACCATCAGATACCACCGTGACGGTGAACGTTTTTCAGCAGGCCAATCGGGCAGTAATTCAGATTTGCGATCGCGGCCGAGGCATTCCCTTAGCGGACCAAGCAGAAATCTTTCAGCCCTTTTATCGAGTTGACGTTGATCGATCTCGCGCAAGCGGCGGTACCGGTTTAGGATTGGCAATTGTTAAAACCCTGTTGACGCAAATGCGAGGGAGCGTTAACGTGCAGTCGTCTCCAGGCGCTGGCAGCACGTTTACAATTCAATTACCCCTCACTCAAGGAGAGTGATCCCATGAATCCGAAAATTCTACTCATTGAAGATGAGGAGAAGCTCGCCAAATTCGTTGAAATGGAACTGGGCTATGAATCCTACGACGTGACGGTGGCGAACGATGGCCTATCAGGCTTGATGGCCGCCCGTGATGCCGAACCGGATCTGGTGCTGCTTGACTGGATGATGCCGGGTCTCACTGGCGTGGAAGTGTGCCGTCGTTTACGGGCCACCGGATTTAAAGAACCGATCATTCTCATGACGGCTAAGGATGACGTCGCTGATCGAGTGGCAGGGCTAGATGCCGGAGCCGATGATTATGTGGTCAAGCCGTTCAGCATCGAAGAATTGCTGGCTCGTGTGCGCGCTCACCTACGCCGTAACCAACCGCAAGAGGTCGATGCTCTACAGTTCCAAAATCTCGTGCTCAATCGCAAAACCCGTGAGGTCAAGCGGGGCGATCGCGATATCGAACTCACCGCCAAAGAGTTTGATCTGTTGGATTATTTGATGACCCATCCCCGCCAGGTGCTAACCCGCGATCGCATCCTGGAAGAGGTGTGGGGCTACGACTTCATGGGCGACTCCAACATTATTGAAGTCTACATTCGCTACCTGCGTCTGAAGCTCGAAGCCGAAGGCGAGAAGCGGCTGATTCAAACTGTGCGCGGTGTGGGCTACGTCTTAAAAGATTGACCTAGGCATCCTGCAAGGCCGTGTACACAATTTGGATTCATGCATGCATAACAAGTCTAGCTGGCTCAAGCTTTCAGCAGCCTAAAATGAGCTCACTTGTCGCAGATCGCTGCAGCATTCTGAAAATACATAGGGATGTTTGCCAACTCTATGCTGTAGAGAAGAAGCACCTTGCTCCACTGCGTTATCAGGCCTGTCGGGTTTGAAAGAAATGGCCAATCAGGTACAACGACCCGCACAAAACTTTCACTATGCCCGGATCTGCGATCGCCCCTGCCAAGCCTGCCGCTAGGGTCTCATAGGTCGTGCAGGCCGCCAAGTTGGGACAGACTTGCAGTGCAATCGCTTGTAGGTCAGCGGGAGACATGGTGGCGTGTCCCGGTACTGGGACGAGATGCAAGCGATCGCCGGGCCGCAGGAGGGCAGCAAAGACATCGGCATGGTCCTTAGTAGATAACATGCCCATGAGCCAGGTCGTCGTTGGGGGTAAGGGGGATGAGAGCCCAACTCGCTGCAGCCGCGCGACTTCT
Organism: uncultured Halomicronema sp.; assembly: GCA_964563415.1. GTDB lineage: Bacteria > Cyanobacteriota > Cyanobacteriia > Phormidesmidales > Phormidesmidaceae > Halomicronema. Next base: position 1,901 of record CAZLYS010000153.1, on the reverse strand, counting down.
TCAGCGGCTAGGGTTGGACGCTGCAAATCATCCCGATACTGTCGTAAAGCGATGGCAGCAGCAGGATTATGCGCGCCATCAATTAACCAAGGATATTGTTGACCGTCGGGTGCTTGCCAGGTGGTCCACTGTAGCCGTCCAGGCCACTGCGCTTGTGCCATACCAGTTTGAATCGCTTCATCGGTGATCTGCCAGCCTTGATCACGCAAGGCGTAGAGGGTCGCGATCGCCATTGCCGAATTAATTTGCTGATGCGCACCTGCAAAGGGCACCGGATAACGCAACGGAGCCTGTCCAGTTTGATAGGGCGGGTAATTAGCCCAGCCAGTGGCATCCATCTCAGCGATCGCTGGACGGATGATTACGGCTCCAACGGTACGTGCGCGGGCTAAAACGACTGCCTCAGCTGCCTCGGGCAACGGCCCTACCACAGCGGGACAATCAGACTTTAAAACCCCCGCCTTTTCCCCAGCGATATCAGCCAGGGTCGGCCCCAACCGCTGCCAATGTTCTCGGCTGAGGGACGTGATGACTGAGACCAAGGGCGTATCGACGACGTTAGTCGCATCTAACCGTCCGCCTAGACCCACCTCAATTACAGCGACATCAACCGCCTGTTGGGCAAAAAATAACCAGGTCGCTGCGGTAATCACTTCAAACTGGGTCGGGGTTTCGGCATCGGGGGCGATCGCCGATTCAACTGCGGTCAAAGTCTTGGCTAATGTTTTAGGGGCGATTGGCTGACCATTCAAGCAGATGCGCTCGCACCAACTCACTAAATGGGGAGAAGTATACCGACCAACACGATATCCAGCTGCTGTCAGCACTGACGATAGGTATGCACAGACAGAGCCTTTGCCATTAGTACCGGCCACATGAATGATTGGGACTTGATGATGTGGGTTACCCAGGGCAGCCAACAGGCGTTCAATCCGCTCTAACCCCAGGTGAACCCCAAAGCGACCATATCGCGCCAACCGCTGGCTAATGTCCTGCTCTACAGTCTCTACGGGCATAAAAACATACTTTTGCTGGGCGTCAACCATGATAAGACGCCCGAGTGGAATCCGATGGTGCTCTCTCGGGCTTTAGACTTGGCAGCAAGACGCATCTGCCCCAACAATTCACCGCCTGGGTAAGTTGCTTAAGAAAACAATACAGACACTCAACGCATCAGCTCTAAACGCCAAACGTGGCAAACAACAACCTCTGCTCCTCCGGCATCAATCGTTCACTGAGGCAAAGGTTGCAATTGATTTGTTAGGGCGCGTCATCCATTCATCCTAGAAACACTTTGGCATCAGCATCACTACGCCCACATCTAATCAACAGGTTCAGGTCCATTGCCTCTTTACGATAAGGATTTGACCACTCAATAATGACAGCCCAAGGAGAAATCTATTAATTTTGCCAAGGCAGGTTTCGCCACAAGCCTGGATTCAATCGCGACACTACAGCAACAAAACCTGCCTCAACGGATATTGCTTCTGTTGAAAATTTCTTGAGCAAGCCAATTTTCAACGCTGGATTAAACAGCTTCAGTGTTTTGCTCGCCTGTCCGAATGCGAATAATTTCGTCGACTGGCGTGACAAAGATTTTGCCGTCCCCAATCTCACCTGTGCGGGCAGCAGCAATGATTTTCTCGGTCACCATGGCAACTTGATCTTCATCAACCACGATTTCGATTTTCAGCTTTTGTAAAAATTCGACAGTGTATTCTGAGCCACGGTAACGCTCGGTCTGCCCCTTTTGACGACCAAAGCCTCGCACCTCCGAAACAGTCATGCCGACAATCCCAGCATTCACCAGGGCAATTTTCACTTCGTCTAGCTTAAAGGGGCGAATAATCGCTTCGATTTTCTTCATCATTTTTAGGCTCTACACGACCACTGCCAATATG
>CAZLYS010000152.1:0-8412 GCA_964563415.1 uncultured Halomicronema sp. | reverse complement strand
AATCACCATGCCTAAGTCTGAAATTCATCCAGAATGGTATCCCGAAGCTAAAGTTTATTGCGATGGGAAGCTGATTATGACCGTCGGCTCGACCAAGCCTGAACTGCATGTTGATGTCTGGTCAGGCAATCATCCCTTCTACACGGGGACTCAGAAGATTATCGATACTGAGGGGCGAGTTGAGCGCTTTATGCGGAAGTATGGCATGTCTGATACTACTGCTAGCGGCAGTGATGATGCTAAGGCAGACGCTTAGCGATCGCGTCTTAAGAACGCTACTCAGCGTCTTTAGTTGTTGCGATCGGAGTTACTCAGTCAGATCATGACCGAAGCCTACCTCATTGACAAACTCAACTCAGTTCATCAAACGTTTCATGAACTGACGCGGCGTTTGGCTGATCCAGATGTTGCTCGTGATCCAGACGAATTTCAGCGGATTGCGAAGGCGCGGTCTTCTTTAGAGGAGACCGTAACTACCTATGACACCTGGAAGGGGTTGCAGGAGGAATTGGTGGGAGCCCAAGAGATTCTGCGAGAGTCTAGCGGTGACTCTGACTTGAGGGAAATGGCGGCTCAAGAAGTCACTGATCTAGAGACTCATTTAGCGCAGCTGGAGGAACGCCTGAAGATTTTGTTGCTGCCTAAAGATCCGAATGATGAGAAAAACATCATGCTGGAAGTCAGGGCAGGGGCTGGCGGTGATGAGGCCAGTATTTGGGCTGGTGATTTGGTGAGAATGTACTCTCGCTATGCCGAATCACAAAGTTGGCGAATCAAGCTCTTGAGTGAATCCGCTGCGGATATGGGGGGCTTCAAAGAAGCCATCTTAGAAGTTCAAGGGAATAGTGTTTACAGCAAGCTCAAGTATGAGTCCGGGGTTCATCGCGTCCAGCGAGTGCCGGTGACTGAAGCTGGAGGCCGGGTTCACACTTCAACCGCTACTGTGGCCATCATGCCAGAGGTCGATGATGTTGAAATTCAGATTGACCCGACAGAGGTAGAAATTTCGACGGCGCGCTCTGGTGGTGCCGGTGGTCAGAATGTGAACAAGGTGGAGACGGCTGTAGACCTGTTTCACAAACCGACGGGAATTCGCATTTTTTGTACTGAGGAGCGATCGCAACTGCAAAACCGGGAACGTGCGATGCAAATTTTGCGGGCTAAGCTTTACGAAATGAAGTTGCAAGAGCAACAGGCTGAGGTCACTTCAATGCGTCGTTCCCAGGTCGGTACGGGATCACGATCGGAGAAAATCCGCACTTACAATTACAAAGATAATCGGATTACCGATCACCGCCTCAATCAGAATTTTTCTTTATCACCTGCCTTGGAAGGAGATATCGAAAATATGATTCAGTCTTGTATCACCCAAGATCAGCAAAGGCAACTTGAAGCGTTGGCGACTTCTGAACCGGCTGCATAAGAGTCATGAACGAGTCAATATTGGGCACATAGGTAGCTCTTGGTTTCACAGCGGTAGTGTTTGAGTAGACTAGGGGTGGCTAGTATACATCACACGTATGGCACGTTTCCTGCACTTAGCTGACATTCACTTAGGGTTTGACCGCTATAACAGCCCTGAGCGTACAAAAGATTTTTTCTTTGCTCTGTCTGACGCGATTCAGAGGCACGCGATCACAGCGCAAGTTGACTTTGTCGTGATCGCTGGCGATTTATTTGAGCATCGCGTCATTCAGCCCGCCATTTTGAATCAAGCACAGCTTTGCTTTCAACAGCTCCAGGCCGCCAATATTCCCATATTGGCGATTGAGGGCAACCACGATAATACGCCCTATGGCACGTCCACTAGTTGGCTTAAATATTTGTCGCAGTGGGGCCTGCTGCAGTTGTTGGAACCGGGTAATTTGGCCGCAGGTGAGCCCCTGTATTCCTCCTGGGATGAAGCGAACAGAAAAGGCGGCTATATTGACCTAGCCTGTGGTGTAAGAGTGATCGGCTCTGCCTGGTACGGAGCGGCAGCCGTCCGTGCCATTGGTCAGATTGCTGAAGCAATTGCAGCCTTGCCACCCGGTCCTCACACAACGGTGCTTCTGTTTCACCACGGTTTAGAGGGACAGATTGCACGCTACAGCGGAGCGCTACGATATTCCGAACTGTTGCCCTTAAAAGAAGCTGGTGTCGATTATTTGGCGCTGGGGCATATTCACAAAAACTACAGCGCAGGCGGCTGGGTGTTTAATCCGGGTTCTCTGGAAGCTAATAACGTTGAAGAGGGCGGTTTCACAAGGGGGGTTTACTTAGTTGAGGTGGATGCTGAGGGCATTCATGCTGAACTTAGAGAAGACTATCGTCAGCGTCCGATTGTGCGGTTGGTCATTAAGACTCAAGGCAGTGATAGCGAAGCGGATGTGGTCACGCGAGCAAAGCAGGCTGTTGAAGACGCGATCGCAACAGGGCACCTCGTGCCTGAACAACACCCTATCGTCGAATTGCGGATTGAAGGGCAAGTCGGTTTTGAGCGTTTAGAACTCGACACGAAGCAATTGCAAAAAGACCTGCAGGCATTGAGCCAAGCTTTGATTTTTCTCTTAAAGTACGAAGTTGAAGAAAAGGAAGTTACTGAACCGATCTCGAGCGAGGCGAGTCGTGACCTTATTGAACGCAGTGCCTTTAAGGACCTACTGACTGCTCATCGTGATTACAAAAAACGGGCCGACACGCTGTCAGAAGGGCTTATCGATCTCAAAAATAAGCGGCTGGCAGGACAGGATGACGGCCTACTGTATCAATACCTAGACGAGTTGTTAGTTTAGTAAATCAGCTGATTGACGTCGAAATTGATGGAGCGGTGGACGTCATTTTTGCCGCTGTAACTTATATACAGCAAGACCTACATCTCCGAGTGCTGCTATTTTATCTACCAAGCTGAAGGAACTGTAGCCTCACAACCTTGGCTGTGTCATCTTTACGAGGTTGTGATTTCTTGCAAAACTCTTCAACAGGTTGGTTCATTTCTCATCTGAGGAGCCCAGTGCAAATTTCGGCAGACGAAAGTCCGAATGCAACTTTTATTTTGCTGCCGAGAAAAATATTTGTCTGGAAGGGGATATCCTTTTTGTAAAATTCAACGCCTTATGGTTCTCAAGTCTCAGATCTACCTGATAAAGGACTTTTGTCCATCCGCCTAGTATATTCAGCAATTGTGTTCATGAGTAGCGACGGCTGATTTATTGCCCCTTATAATGTTGTAAAGGGATCTTTGTGATTTTAAACAGTTTGCATTAATGCTTTTCAAGCCGTAATGCAATACTCTTGAGTCAAGGAAAGTGGTTTGAATAATGCCCCGCATACTCGTAATTGACGACGACCCGTCTATTTCTGAATTAGTTTCGGTCAATCTAGAGATGGCTGGTTATGATGTCAGTCAGGCTGGTGATGGAATCAAGGGTCAAGCGCTCGCAGTTCAGCTATTGCCTGATCTGATCATGCTTGACCTGATGTTGCCGAAGGTCGATGGCCTAACGGTGTGCCAAAGATTACGTCGTGATACTCGAACAGCAGAGATTCCGGTGTTGATGCTGACGGCGCTAGGGCAAACCCAAGATAAGGTGGACGGTTTTAACGCTGGGGCTGATGACTATCTGACCAAACCCTTTGAACTAGAGGAAATGTTGGCACGGGTGCGAGCTTTGCTGCGCCGAACTGATCGGATTCCTCAGGCAGCAAAACATAGTGAAATTCTCAACTATGGGCCTTTGACCCTCATTCCAGAACGCTTTGAAGCCCTCTGGTTTGATAACACGGTTAAGCTAACCCATTTAGAATTCGAACTGCTGCACTGTTTGCTCCAGCGGCATGGTCAGACAGTTTCCCCTAGCGAGATTTTGAAGGAGGTTTGGGGATACGACCCCAATGATGATATTGAGACAATTCGGGTTCATGTGCGTCACCTAAGGACCAAGATTGAACCTGATCCGCGTCACCCGAAATATATCAAGACGGTCTATGGTGCTGGTTACTGCTTAGAACTGCCTGGCGATTAGTGAGAGGCCAGTGCTGCTAGTCTCTGCGATTTTGCCCCCTGGGTTGCTAACGGATAACTTAGGGGCCGAGCGCCGTAATTAAACTTTCTGATAGGAACACCAATCACTCCAACCACCGACGTAGAGTTGGGGAATTGGTTTCTTCATCACAGCTTGGGCTAGCAAGTTGATGCAAGCGGTGACTCCGGAACCGCAGTAGTAGATGGATTGCTCTGCAGTCGGCAGATTGTGCCAGATTTGCCTCAGTTCTTCGGGGGACTTGAAGTAACCTCGTTCATCAAGGTTAGCTTGCCAAAAGAGATTTATCGCGTGAGGAATAGAACCGGCGATGGGGTCGATAGGTTCTTGTTCTCCTCGATAGCGTTCCGGCGATCGTGCATCCACTAAGACTTGATCTTGTTGAGTCTGACCTTCTAAAACAGTGGTGCGGTCAACGACCCAGTCGACTTGAGGATGAGGGATGAATTGCCCCGGCGATCGCACGGCAATATCGCTCTCTAACGGAAAGTCAGCTGCCTGCCAGGCTGGAAAGCCACCATCCAGCACGGCAACAGATTCATGACCGAGATAGCGCAACAGCCACCATAAACGGGCTGCAAATGCTCCCTTGGTGGCATCGTAAGCAACAACTTGAGTCGCAGGCTCCGAAGAGATCCCTAGTGTTTCTAGTTTATTGACGAACGGCTCTAAAGATGGCAATGGATGCCGCCCTCCATGTTGCTTGACTGGACTAGATAAATCTTGATTGAGATCTAGATAAAAGGCTCCTGGAAGGTGACCAGAGAGATATTCTTGTCTGCCCTGTTGAGGATTGCTCAGGGCAAATCGACAATCCACAATGACCACTTTGGGATCGCTCAGATGCGCCTGTAGCCAATGAATATCGACTAGGGGAGTGGGCAAGGTAGTCGAGAATGAACTCATGTAACCTCCTGAGCAGATGATGCGATAGAGCCATCACCCGTGATGGTATAGAAAGACAACCGGGTTCGGCCATAACGTTTTTGGGTGCGTAGGGTCAGGGTGGGCAGAGCAATCGCCATCCAGTGATCGTCATGTTCAACCGCTAACTCACCATCTGGAGCCAAGAGATGGTGTTGTGCGATCGCTTTCAGAACCGAGTTATACAAGCCCGCATCATAGGGCGGATCGAAATAAATATGATGAAATGTCTGACCTTTTAGCAGGGATAGACGAGTCACGACATCGCCCCGAATGACGGTAAACCGTTGCTCTGCATGGGCAACTTGTTGCCAGTTTTGTTGAATGGTGCGGCAAGCTATGCCAGTCTTTTCAATACCGGTGACTGTTGCAGCACCTCGGCAAAGTGCTTCGGCCCCCATTACACCATTGCCAGCGCATAAATCTAGCCAGCGGCAGCCGTTGATAGAACTTTGCCAAATATTAAACAATGCCTCACGAACACGCCCTGTAGTTGGGCGTGTCGCTTGCCCTGGAACGGTTTTGAGCTGACGATTGCCGTGAATTCTGAGGGCCATTAGCGGCTCAGAGCGAGTGTGCCCTGCTGAATGACAGAGACGAAATTAGACAAGATTTGCAAGCCCACTGTGGATGATTTTTCGGGGTGAAATTGGACTGCCATCACATTATCTTTGGCCACAGCGGCGGTCACCGTTTGACTACCGTGGGTGACCGTTGCGGCAGTTGTTGTAGAGTCATCTGGTTCAGGATAAAACGAGTGGACAAAGTACACCCAATCATCGGTTTTGATGTCGTGCCAGAGAGGCAAGCCAGGTTGGGTGAGGGTAAGTTGATTCCACCCCATGTGGGGAATGGTGATGCCAGGTTCAGGCTGAAAGCGTCGAATCATGCCAGGAATGATGCCTAACCCAGCCTCATGACCTTCTTCACTGCCGTCAAATAAGACCTGCAGACCAACACAAATACCTAAGAACGGTTTACCCGTCGCCACAATGTCATGGATTGGACTGATTAAATCGCGTTCTTTGAGATGCTGCATGGCTGGATCAAATGCCCCCACCCCAGGTAATACGATGCCATCAGCCTGTTGCCAATCAGCTACGCGATCGCTCACAACTGTTGTGGCTCCCGCCTTTTCTAATCCTTTACAGGCGGAATGGAGGTTGCCCATGTCATAGTCAATTACAGCGATGCGAGTCATGGTTGACCTCCTGGGAAACAGCAAAGACCTTCCCTATCCTACACACGGTAGAGAATCCCTGCTCTGCAATTCGTCGTTTTTGCAACCTTACCCTGACTATTTTATGCCTGAAAGCAATGTTGGCAGGCTGTATGAGTAAGGACTCAAAGCTTTAAAAACATCACTTAGAAACAGAAATCTGTGACTACCACGTGCGGCTTCTGTCTCTAAATAACGTGCGCTTAGTACTGCCATGACGTTGCTCATCACTACGTTTGCCCCCTGGAAAGCCCATCAAACGACTAATTCGTCCGACGATTTAGTAGCGTCACTATGCAATCATCGACTTTTACCCAAACAGACTCAGGTACTGCGCAACTTACCCGTGCACTTTCAACTGGCACCCAGCCAGGTGATTGCCGCAGTATATCAGTACCGTCCGACGATGGTGATCTGTTGTGGTATGGCTGAGACACGATCTCAACTCAGTCTAGAGCGTTATGCTCATGGCCCTGAAGAACGCCTTGAAACACCACTCAACTTATCGCACTTGGCTGCAGGCCTAAAATGGACCACGATCAGTCACAACGCTGGCAATTTTGTCTGTAACGCTCTCTATTACGAGGTGCTGAGGCACCTTCAAAAACATAACTTAGATGTCCAGGGCTTATTTCTTCATGTGCCACGGTTGAATAACTATAATCGTCAACCCTTAATTCAAGACTGTGTCAGTGTATTGTCCCGTTTAGAAATGGGGACAACTTGGTCGCAGCATTCGACTGCCTGTTCGAAAGCAACCCCAATTATCGTCAGGTAGCAGTAGAAACTTTAGGGCTTTATGCCTACATGCCTCTAATTTATGTTGTTGCCTTTGAGGCTGTGGCGATAAAGCTTGTCGACAAGCATGATGATCTCGACACTAGAAAACTAAGAGTCGCATTCTGTGCCTACTATTGCTGAATGGCTCCCTTTCAACACTCTAGACCCTGTCTATTTAGCTGCCGCTGAAAACGAAAGAGAAACGTCCTTACTTATGGAGTGTATAGGGGCGCGGTAAGGCGAATTACTGAAGGCGTCGGAGGTATTTGATGACTTGCTCAGCCGCATCAAAAAAGCCAACCCCATTGACTGAGGTTGGCCAAAAAGGTATCAAAAAATCGCTCCAGGACTATGCCTAAGTTCTAGAACTGATCTTCTACTTGAAGATAAGCAGCTACGAACCAGTTGTTTGAGCTGCCAGCATTTTCTTCAGCTTCTCAAGCTCATCGGCCCACCGAGGATCAGGCTGAGCCGCTTCAGCGCTGCTTGCGGCAGATTTACTACGCCCTTTAGACGCTGGTTTACGGCGGTTTGAATCACCATCATTTTCTTCTTTGCCCTTGGAGCGGGGTAGTGCCTTCTCGATCTTGAGAGTACTTTCCTGAAGAACAAAATCAGTGAACTTTGCCACCAGTGCATCGGCTTGCTCATCGGTTTTGAGTGTCACGAACCCAAAGCCACGACACTTGCCCGTTTTACGGTCAGTGACCAGTTTGACAGACACAATCTCTTCTGAATGTTCTGCAAACACTGCTTCCAACTGCTCGCGTTCAATGTCTTTTGGTAAATTACCGACATAAACTCTCACAGACATCACGGATACCTCTTTTTCAACACACTATTTCAATCACCAACTCAAATCAAAACTTGCTAGCCACCAAGTTTTGATTAAGCTTAAGAACAGCAGCTTTGTGGTCACTTAATCTCCGAAAAATTCAAAATTCAAAGATTTTTGAATGACGCAATAGGCTTTCTAGAGACTGTAAAATCAGCAACTTCACAATTCCCAAAAAGCTGTTCACTGCTCTTGCAACCCCCACACAGCCTTGGCTAGATAAATAAATTCGTAGATATACCTCTGAAGCCTTAGCATTCAACTGTCTGACACATGAGAGCCATTAATTAACTTAACATGTACAGCAGATGCGCGCCGAAATAATCTGACAAATTTGCCTATAAATTTGAGTAATAAAAACCAGCTACCTGAATCAAGCAGCTGGCATGTCTTGCTGTGTTGAGAGTAGGAGAACCCATACCTAGCCCCCATGTGGGTAAAGTGACTTGACTATACTTGCATGGGTCAGTCACGGTTAGGTGCACTGGAACTCTGTTAAGAAAGGTAACACTTTGTTGAGGAGATCGCAATCTTCGAGGTCGTCTTCAGGTCAACCCCTAACTAGGACGATTAATCCCAGGGTGCAGCAGCTCAGGCATAGAGCAACAGACCAAAGCGGATGATTGGCTTTA
>CAZLYS010000151.1:299-8428 GCA_964563415.1 uncultured Halomicronema sp. | reverse complement strand
ACTACCGATGAAGGCAATCACGAGACTTGAAGCGATTGATAAAGGAATCCCAAATGCCCAGAACCCTAGCCACTTTTCTAATATCCAAGCTCTGGAAACATCCACAATAATGGTAACGTCACTGCCTTCAATCTGCTGTTTTAATTGGATCCTAGAAGGTTCAGAAGAATCTCTGCTCAGTACATCATCTCTAGGCAACAAGCCCGTCCCGGCAAGGATTCTCTCTTCACTTTCTAGAACATAAGCAATATAACCATCCGGGCCTAAATTCAAGTTGTTGAGTCCTAGCCAGTAATCGAGAATAACCGGATTGACTAGTAGATTAACCTCGCCGTTCCCCTCGGTTGGTAGCGCAAATATCACTGACCTTTCTTGCATGAGGGTGGTGGTCACTGGGCCAATAATTTGCAGCTCTTTGCGAGAGACATCGGAACGGTTATTTTCTGAGAGCAATACGGGGGGCTCAACCACACCTAAATTAGTGAGATAAAGATATCCCGCTTGGTTAACGAGGCCTACTTCTCGAAATCGCGGATCATTATAAACAATTTTCTGTAGCCGTCGAACCGATTGTTCATTGTTGGCAGTTTCATTAATATCACTAACGTCATTTGCTAAGCTCGATTTGACATCTTCTAGAGTGACTTCAGCCGCTCTAAGCAAGCTACTCATTTGGCGATCGCCGAATTCTAAAACAGATTTTAGATTCTTTTTTTCATCAGCAATCGTGTGAAAATACCCTAGAACTAATAGCAATAATTGCGGAAAAAGGGCGACCGAAAAAATTCCTAACCGAATTTGATTAGAACGCTGTGACCAGAGATGAGATAGACGCTTTAGTCGCATTATGATAGGCGGGCAGATATCAATCGATTTATAAATGATGCTCGCAGGGCATAAATCACTTCAACATCAGCATTCCCTGAGTTGTTAGTGCTGATGACGTTGGCTGGCTGTCGCCTGATTTCGTAACCTTTCTAGAGTGCTCCTGCCAATCAAAGCTTAAATGTTTATGTACAGCAAAAATTTTACTTGAGGGCCAATTAAACAGCCTCTGAGGAAATACCTGCAGTTGGGCTCAAGTGATCCGATGAGACATTCTCGTGATGCCGCTGTACCTTACAACTCGAATGGTGTAATCGGCGTTTCACTGCGGAGGCGATCGCGGTCAACGGCGGACAGCACTTGGTTTTCCGCTTTGGGCGACTGCAAACACTGAAGGACCAAATCTGCCACATCCAGGCGCGTGATGCTACCGGCCACTCGCACCTCTGTTACCAAAATGCCGTTGCCGGTGGCCGGTTCTGATAGCAAACCACCGGGACGCACAATGGTGAACGGTAAACCACTCGCTTCCAGATGTTCTTCCGCTTTGGCTTTGGCGAGCAGGGCTGGGCGCAAGGTTTCTAAAACTTGCTCAGGTAGGGCGATCGCACTGTCCCGCACCCCAATCGACGACACCAACAAAAACCGTTCGCAGGGTAACCCTTTGACTGCATCTACCAAGTGCCGGTTGCCCAAATAGTCAGATCGAGGCGCATCTCGCTCCATGCCTTTGCCGCCCAGAGTCGTCACCACCGCAAACGGCTCGTCACCAAAACAGCGTACGGCTGCCGTCACCGCCTCCAGATCCAAGGCATCGCCCACATGCACCTCAGCACCTAAGGCTTCGAGCTGCGATCGCGTGTCATCCGTACGCAACAACACTGCGACTCGGTAGCCTTGTTGAACTAAGCCTTTGGTGACTTCAAAGCCAACGCCACGGCTGGCTCCAGCGACGAAACAGTTGCGAGGATGAGAGGCAGACATGGTTACCTGATTGCATCGGTCAAGTCACAGTGTGTCATATCCGTGTTGGAGAAGATACAACCTGTCAGGCTAGCCTAGCGAAATGAGGCAGTTGCAGCGTGCTCAGCAATCGTCTGCTCTGCCATCGGTTTCGTGGCGATGCGAGCAGGTATGATCCCACACCAGCAGACATCAATATGCGCTTTTGAGTATTTCACTATCCCGTGGGGACGATCTCGCTTGCCACGCGCTCGCGCATCAGGTAAGCCATCATCGGCCCCTTGCCCTTAATCGAGATTTCACCCCGACAGTCAAACGTGTAATGTTCTTTGAGCCTTTCGTAAGTGTCTTGGGTGACTTGAATTTCGCCCGCAATGCCAGCCGATTCCATGCGGCTAGCAATGTTGACGGTATCGCCCCAGAGGTCGTAGATAAATTTCTTTTGGCCAATCACCCCGGCAATCACCGGCCCTGTGTTGATACCAATGCGCATGGTAAAAGGGCGATCGTGCTTTTGGCTAAAGGCAACGATTGCTCGTTGCATGTCGAGGGCCATTTCGGCCATGGCGATCGCATGATCTTGTCGGTGCTCGGGTAAGCCCCCGACGACCATGTAGGCATCGCCAATGGTTTTGATTTTTTCTAATCCGTGCTCCTCTGCCAGAACATCAAAAGTTGAGAAAATTTCGTTGAGCAGTATCACCAACATCTGCGGCGATAGCTCAGTCGATAGTTGGGTAAAGTTCACAATGTCAGCAAAGAGCACGGTGGCCTCAGCAAAGTGGTCAGCGATCGTGCCTTCTTGCCGTTTGAGTCGGGTCGCAATGGGTTGGGGCAAGATATTGAGCAGTAACTGCTCCGATTTTTCCTTCTCGATTTCTAACTCTTGTTGGACTTTGGCTCGCTCAGCCATTGTCGCGGCCAAGGCAAGCGCCGTGATGATTAGTACGCAAATGTAAGCCTGCAGGGCCAACACGGCCTGCTCAGGCCGTTCAGAAAAATCAAAGAAAGGCCCAACGTTTTGAATAAAGCCCCACCCGGCAAAACTAGTGGTGACCATGATGGCGATCGCGGCACCGGTAACCCCAAGCCTAAACGCGCCCCAAACAATAAACGGAAAGGGTAAATACTCTAAAGGGAACGGCGCAATATCAGCCCGTACCGGGGCAGCAAACACGAACCAGCTCAGCAACGACAAACCTGCGATCCACAATACGCCCAAGAACTTACGATTGAGCGTACGGAACTGATGAGGCCACTCCGGCAACGTCAGAATGACCGGAAAGAGAATCAGCACACCGCTAAAGTTACCAATCCACCAGTCAAACCAGACAGTGATGAATTCCTTCGCGATGTTAGGGGCTTGGAGGCAACAAATGAGAATGCCGAAGGTCGCACTGACCGCCGCCGGAATGAACCCAGCACAAATGACCAGCAAGCCGACATCGCGCAGGTGATCGAAGCGGTGCGAAAAATTGGTCCGCAGTAGCAACCAAGAACTCAATAGCGCCTGCGCCGTATTGTTAAGAGCAGACAGGAGACTGATGAGGGGGTCTTGCACTCCCGAAAAGTGATTATTGAGCAGTGTCCCTAGGGCCACTGCAGGCCAAAACTTGAGCCCCATGAGAAACAGGATGAGTTGGCTGTAGGCAGCGGGAGGCCAAATGGGGTAAACGCGCAGATTGTCTGGTAGCGGAAACTTGAAAACGAGCTGCACCAACAGCCAGTAACCTACTGCCAATAAGGCGATCGCGCCTAAATATCTGAGTCCTTTTAGCTGCCGCGATGTCTCCCAAAACACTGGTCGGCGACGGGGACGCAGTGCACGTATCCACCAGGTTTCCTGCGGAGGCATGTAGACTCACCTCATTGAGAAAAATTAGCCCATATCAACGTTCTGGCTGCAAGTCACCCAACATCATCGCTAATGTCACCAAAATAGACGATGAAACTGCGACTTAGGTATAAAGCGAAACTGATTTAATGTTTTTTATTCCAGTAGTTGCAGGTGACTGAATTTATCTGCTCGCCGCGGCAGGTTCTACAAGGTAATTCACGCTGAAGGTGTCTGATTCCTGGCCGATTTCGTCAAATCAACCGGCTGATTTGAGGGAGCTGATTCGTGTTTGAGGGCAACAAAATCAGAGGGTAAGGAGAGTGAAGATCAAGACTGAACCTCATGATGGCTTTGCTTGCGGCAACACTCAATAGCGTCAGTTCGACAGCGGGGATGAGAGGCAGACATGGTTACCTGATGGCATCGGTCAAGTCACAGTGTGTCACATCCGTCTTGGGAAAGGTGCACCCCGTCAGGTTAGCGCTGCGGAATGAGGTGACTGAAAAGCGCTGTAGCGATCGCCCACCATGCCACAAACTTCGCAGAGTAATACCAATAGCCACCAGCGCGATCGCGGCCCAGGCTAATCCCAATGTCCCATGCCCCGTGGTGAAGAGACTGCTGCCAATGGTCCATGTCCAAAAGGCATAGCCGTAAGCGGCAATCGCCCCCAAGATTCCACAAATTGCATCCATCAAAGGCGTCTGCCAGCGCCAAGTCAAGATGCCCCCTAGTGACCCCAAAACAATTGCGCCACCAATAGCAAAATTGGCACTGTTGTCTGCCCAACTGCCGACATAAAAGAACCCCATCAAGGCAGTAATAGCAATGCCCAGCATGAGCCGAGCTACTTTGGCACAGGGCCAAGGTAGTGTTTGCAGACCAGCACTGAGGGCGGCGATCGCCAAAACCATCGTCAAAATCTGAACATAGGTCCAAGCGGCGGCCCCCAGTTGTGTGCCCATTGAGGCAAACACCAGCGAACTCACCGCGTGGAATAAGAGCACAGCCAATGGCCCGATCAGACATAGCAAGATCACCCCGGTTCCCTGCGTCCCCACCCGACAGTTTTCAAAGGTGGCTCCCTGCAAATCAGCCTGGAAAAAATTGCAGCCCCGTAAATCACAGTCCTGAAACTGAGCCGCTGGCAGCGATCGCCCTCGAAAACTCTGACATCGCAAATCTTGATTGATAAAACTGGGGGGAGGAGACATGGGGAGAGAGTAGCAACTTAGTACACGACGGCGTAAGTTTGCATGCCATTCGTAACGGGCCAGAGCGCTGAGGGGCCAGGGCGCTGAAGGGCCAGGGGGCAGAATCTGGAGGAGACTCGCCATCAAGAACTCGAGAGACAGGAGTCAGCAGTCAGGAGGACAAAGGGCAAACCGATGGTTAGACGAATCGTTTGGACATTCGGGGGCATCGTGTTACTGGTGCCGCTGTTACTGTATACCCGTCAACAGTGGCAGCGATCGCCCCGCCTGCCGGAAACCCGAGCACTGTTTGCTGCCGTGACGTATCAACGTCAGATTGCTGATGCACCTTGGCCGCAGGTCATCCATATTGTGACGATCGATCTGACTCATCCCGACGTAGAAGTCGTCATCAGTCCGGGTCGTCCCGGTGAGGATGACATGGAAACGGTAGCGCAAACAACAGCTCAGTTTGTGGACGATGCCAATGCCCAGGTGGCGGTGAATGCCAACTTCTTCTATCCCTTTGAGGAAAAGACACCCTGGAACTTTCGACCTCGGGTGGGCGATCGCACCAACATTCTCGGTATGGGCATTGCTGATGGTCAGTCTTATTCACCAGCCGAATCACGGTGGCCAGCACTCTGTTTTGCGGCGGATGATCGTGCCCAGATTACCGATGACGGGATTTGTCCCGAGGGCACCCAGCAGGCGATCGCGGGCAATCAGCAGCTTGTCGCCAATGGTGCAGCAGTGCCTTTTGACTTTCGCGATCGGGCCTATGCGCGGGTGATGGCCGTGGTGAGTGAAGGCGGTGAAGAACTTTCCGTTGTGGTTGTCGACGGCAAGCAACCCCACTACAGCGAAGGCGCGACCCTTACCCAACTCACCGACATAGCCCTCAGCCTCAACGCCGATGCCGCTCTCAATCTGGATGGTGGCGGCTCTACCACGCTAGTCATCGACACCCCCAACGGCCCCCAACCTTTGAATGCGCCTATTCATACTAAATGGCCCATGCGGCAGCGTCCCGTTGCCAATCATTTGGGTATCCGGGCTCGGTCGAATGAATAAAAGCCCAATCGAGCATGTACACAATAGCGATTCATCTTTGGCGGTTGGTCACTTTCCAATGTTTTTATCGTGTCAATCTACTGGCCGAGTTGAAAGACAACACCCAGATATTCGCGGTAAGAAGTAATTTTGTCACCACGCACCTCAAAGGCGATCACGGCTTGATTTTCATAGGGTTCAGTACCCATCATGCCCGCTGACCGCACCTCAAACACGACAGTCGTTTCATTGCTCGTGATTTGCAGTACGGTCAACGTCAACCCGCCGGGAAAGACCTTGGGCACCGCAGCGAGAAACGCCGCGACCTTATCCTTACCCCGGTTCATGCCTTTGAAGGGGCCAGCCGGAAACCAAAAGGTAAACTCATCACTGAGACGGGCCAAAAAGGGGTGCCATTCGCCGGTCGCAAGCCCAGTGGCGTAATCCTGAAAAGCGGCTTGGGCCACTTGCAGAGTTTCGGAGGTTGTGGCTGTCATGGTGATTAGCGGCTATAGCGGTTTTGATGAGTGAGAACTGAGTTACCTTTGAGGCGATCTCGTCAGCAACCGAAAGTAGAGAGACTGGGCGGTTTCCTTAATGGGAAAGGCGACGAAAGTCAGGGGATTGATGGTGACGATGATATTGTGGCGATCGCGCTTCGCCCGAGCAATCACCCCTTTTGCTACTCGCTCCGCCGACATCACTCCCACCGGATTCAGATTGCTTTTGAATGGGCCGAGGATAATTTTGCGAATGATGCAGGGGCCATCCTGGCGCTTGAGGGTAATCAAATCCCCAATCAGCCGCTTGGAAATTTCGTAGAGGGGGCTGAAGGCCGGGCCGACTTCTGCTTCCGATGTGTTGATCCAAATTTCCTTGTCCGTAGCGTCCCCATGGGCGGCGATAAAGGCATCCATCAGCGCCAGCACCGAGAGACTGTTGACCTGAAGCGATTGGGCGATCGCCTCAGCTGTGCGCTCCCCATGCACGTTGATGCCGTGATTGATAATCAAAATGTCTACATCGCGGAAGATGTCTTGCAAGGCCGCCGCTTGTCCCAATTGCCAGGGCACCACGCGAATCGCTTCTGGAAAGTCAGCTTTGGGGGAAGTCGTCAGCGCAATCAGTTGAGCGCCCTGACTCAACAACTCGGCCATGAGGGCTCGCCCCATCGTGCCAGAAGCGCCGGTCACAGCGACTACTTTGTTATCAAATGACAGCGGCTTACCCATCACTTCATGGTCACAGTAGACAACCTGGTAACGTCAGCATGAGGATGACTCCCATAGTAGCCGTGATTCATCCCCGACTCTGACAAAATAGCCTGGTGGCAATGTTGGTAAGAGACTGTAGTAAGGAGCCCCGAGGGGGAATCAATGACTGATTCGATTTTGGCGGCGACGGCACTGACCCCCTATTGTTGGCGGCTCTCACCGGGCGACGATTTGAAGCAAAGTCTACAAGCGTTTGCCGAATCCTACGCCATTACTGCGGGCTGCATCTTAACCACGGTGGGCAGTTTGCAACAGGCCAGCCTGCGATTCTCCGGGCAAGAAAGCACGACCGTGTTGACTGAGCGCTTTGAGATTGTGTCGCTGGTGGGCACCTTGTCTCAGTCAGGACTGCACCTGCACATGGCGATCGCCGACAGCCAGGGACGCACCCTCGGTGGCCACGTCATGCCCGGCTGCCTGATTTACACCACTGCTGAAATTGTCGTCGGGGCATTGTCAGGATTGACCTTTCACCGGCGATTGGATGATCAGACCGGATATCGGGAACTGGCGATCGCGGATTTGGGCGATCCATGAATCCATCAACACCCCGGTGGGGGCGAGGCATTTTCGTTGTTAGGTTTCGACTAACCCGAAATGTTGCGCAGAAAATGCCTCGCCCCTGCGGCGATCGGTAAATCCGCGATCTCCATTGCTCAAATCACGCCGACAATGCGGCCCGAATCGCCTCAATCCGTTTCCGATTTACCCCCAGATCTGACTGTCCCAACCGAGATGCCGATCGCACATGAATAGTGCCTTGCTCCGTGGGCGAAAAGTAAAATTCCACATCATCCACAAAGCCCATCAGCTTGCTAGTGAACTCGGCATAGAGGTAAGTGTCGGTTTGTTCAATGACCTCACTGCCCTCCTGGGCTTCCACAACTTGGCGCAATTTCGCCACCGCCGCCGCCATCTCACCGTCGTAGGTGAGGGGGGCGATCGCGTGTTCGGCATCTTCTTCCCCTTGGCTGACGACGCAGT
>CAZLYS010000151.1:0-289 GCA_964563415.1 uncultured Halomicronema sp. | reverse complement strand
GGCTACCGGGGCAGGGGGTCAGGCGACCTTCGTTTACCCCAATGTTGCTAGGGCGAGAGCCGCTAAAAAGAGCTTTGAATCCAGGTAGTGCAGCGATCATAGTTGATGTTTCAGCGTGGGCAGTAGAGGGCAAGCCAAATAATAGAAGTGCTCCGAGCAGACTCGTGAGCAACCAGGTTTTGAAAACCTTAACCATAAGATGGAAGTAAGACCGATGAATGACAACACTCATTCAGCAGTGTAACGGGCGCGGAGGGTGAAACCATGGCGATCGCGCTGGATTAAGCCG
>CAZLYS010000150.1:0-8448 GCA_964563415.1 uncultured Halomicronema sp. | reverse complement strand
CCGCAAGACACTGCCGATCTTGACGGCATCCGGGCAATACCAAAAATCTGGATATATAGGAGACCCATATTCCAGGCTCAACCCTGGGGCATTCGAATTGCTCAAAAAGGCTGAACCGGTAAACTATCAGGTCAAACTGTATGTGATGCGATCGCACGCCGGACTCTTCGGCAACAGCACACTCAAAAGTAATGGTACAGAGTGGACCTTGACCAACGAACAACCCAATCTGCTCTGGTTAGAAACACCTAACAGCAAAATCTTGCCGGACAGTTGGCTAGTTGTACGGCGTCCGACTACGGGTAGTTCAACAAGCTCAGAAAGTGTTTTTATTCGCCAGGTTAAAACTGCTCAACCCCTTGCCAGAGCGGAGTATGGCATGGCCGCCAAGAGTACCTTGGTTGAGCTACAGCAAACATCCGGAGGATCGGTATGGCCGCTCGCTTCTACTTCAACCGCAACCATTGATACTAGTCGTTTTGATATTGTCCGCAGCGGTACTGTTTATGCCGAGAGTGAAGAGTTGATCTTGGCAGAGAAGCCTATGGATAGAGCCATTGGCACCGATACATTTATTCACCTGGATGACGTTTATGAAGGGCTGGAGCCGGGACGCTGGCTAGTGCTCTCAGGAGAACGAGCAGATGCCTACGACGACAGTGGACAAGCCATTCCTGGCGTAATGCATCGCGAACTCGTCCGGATCGCTGCGGTCTATCATGGCGGGAATACTGGCAAGAATCAAGCAGGTGCAACCGAGCCGATTCCAGGGGAGCGGGTTCACACCACGATTGAACTCACTGCTAGACCCGAGTACGAGTACACGCGCGATACCGTGAAACTCTTTGGCAACGTTGTCCGCGCCACCCACGGTGAAACCCGCACTGAGATTTTAGGCAGCGGCGATAGCAGCCAAGGGTTCCAGCGCTTTGGTCTAAGTCAGACTCCATTGCTGACCTACCTGGCCGCCCCGACTGCCGCTGGCGCGACGAGCACCCTCAAGGTTTGGGTTAATGATGTGCAATGGCATGAAACGGAACGGTTAGCGGGGCTGCCCCCCACCGCGCATCAGTTGATTACGGCAACCGACGACGACGGTATCACCCACGTGGTTTTCGGCAATGGTTACCAGGGGGCACGGTTACCGACCGGCACCGAAAACGTGCAAGCGGTCTACCGCACGGGCATTGGTCAAAGCGGTAACGTCGCCGCGGATCAGATTAGTCTGTTGGCGACCCGGCCGTTGGGCGTGAAAGGCGTGACGAATCCCCTCATGGCGACTGGCGGCGCTGACCCCGAAAGCCGCGACCAAGCTCGACGCAATGCCACCTTGGGCATCATGGCCTTAGATCGGCTGGTATCGCTACAAGACTATGCCGATTTTGCCCGCAATTTTGCTGGTATCAGCAAAGCGCTGGCGACGTTCCTGCCTAACCAAGCAGGGGGCGGTCGGCGGGTGGTGCATTTGACGATCGCCGGACTCAACGATATCCCCATCGCGACAACGTCGGATCTTTTCGCTAATTTGTTGGCAGCGCTGCAGCAGGCAGGTGATCCGGCCCAACCCGTCATTGTGCAGCCCCGCCTGCTGCAACGGCTGGTGTTAAGTGCGCGCATTCGCCTGCATCCTGACTACCGCTGGGAAATTGTCGAACCGCAACTGCGCGATCGCTTGAACACCGTTTTTGGTTTTGATGAACGAGAGCTTGGGCAACCGGTGTTTCCCAGCGAAATCATCAGCACGCTCCAGCCGGTGCCAGGAGTCGAGTACGTAGACTTGGATACGCTGGGTAGTCTAGCTCAAAACTTAGATGCCACCGATATTGAAACAGAAATCCAAGACATTTTGAATCAGGTTGGTAAGCCCTTCGATAATCCGATTGCAGTGAGTGCTAAAGCAACTGCCACAGTTGAAGACAAAACCTTGAGATTGTCAGAAAACATGCAGGCGGGGGCGATCGCCCAACTCTATGGTTTGACTTGGCAGCAGCTACGAGACTTTAACCAAACCATCTTGGAAAACATTACTGGAGCAGAGACTCCCTTGCCAGCCGGTCGGCGGCTCAACGTGGGCAAACGCCAGGTATACAAGCCTGCTGAAATTGCGTATTGCGATCGCAAGATGCCCGAAACCTTAGTCCTCACACGCTTCTAATCCGTTTACTGACGGTGATTCCCATGACTGCTTCCGAAGACCGTTTATACACTCTGCTCCCGCCCATCTATCGCCTCCGCGATGCCGAAGTTGGGCTGCCCCTGCGAGACTTCCTGCGGGTCTTGTCGACCCAGGTCAATCTGGTGGAAGCAGATATTGAGAAGCTTTACAGGATTGGGTAGTGCCCTACATTGGCGATTTGGTGAGCTACCTCCCCGTCCACGAGGCCGGAGAACCAGGGGCAGTCACGACGCCCCAAGGGCAAGAACGCAACCGTATCCTCATTCCCCGTGCGGCGGTCGCCAATACCATTCGCTATCGACGCCGCAAAGGCACCCTGGCCCTGTTGGAGGAGTTGGCCAGAGATGTCGCGGGGTGGCCCGCCCGTGCCGTCGAATTCTTTCCGCTGCTGAGCTGGAGTCAAGCTATCAATCATCTGCGACCCGAGCGCGGACGCACCCTCGACCAGCGCGACATGGACGCGCTGGATTTGCTTGAGACCCCCTTTGACACCGCGGCTCACACGGTCGATGTGCGGAACATTGATGCCCGCCGCGATCGCGGCTACCACAACATTCCCAGTGTCGGACTGTTTGTCTGGCGGCTAAAGGCCTATGCCATTACTCAAGCTCCGGCCCTCCGCATCGATGCAGCCCCAGGACCTCACTTCAGTTTCAACATTTTGGGGCACAACACCCCGCTGTACACACGCCCCAAGCCCGAACCTGATCCCGGTCACATTGCCGACGAAATTCATTTGCCGATTCCCATGCGTCCTCGCGCTTTGCAACAACACCTGGCCGCTTACTATGGCCCTGACAAAAGCTTCTGTATCTGGCGCAAAATCGCTCCAGTCGAGATGACGAGTTCCTCATCCTCATCCTCATTCCCAACTGACCAACGGCAGATGGTTCCTATTGAGCAAATTCAAGTGGCCGATCTCAGCAACTGGCAGTTGCAATCAGCCACTCATGTTTTGGTTGATCCGGTTTTGGGGCGTCTCAAGTTTCCTATCCAAGCCAGAGAAAACGGTCAGGATGTGCAAGCGTGGGTGAGTTACCACTACGGCTTCAGTGCTGAGGTCGGTGGGGGTCAGTACGAACGGCCATTGTATGAACCGATCCCTTATCGCTTACTGGATGCGATTGATTTCAAGAACTGGGAAGGGTTCCTGCGTCGCCTCCGGGGACAGGCGTACCCCAGTGAGGAGGGTGCCGACATCCCCTCAGGATCGGACGCGGCCACCCCGGCTGAGGAATCGCCCGCGATCGCCCTTGATCCCCTCACGGTGTATTTGCGATCGCACCTTTCACCAGGCACCCTGACCCGCCTCACCACCGAAAACGCCCCCTCAGACGCCGTATTTGAGGACGTGCTCACCGACCTCAATCGCCTGATTCAACAGGAATCACTCTATCGACCAGGGCAATTTGGCGATGAGCTACCCGCGTCACTCCGCACCTTTGCTGAGCAATATCCCCAAGGCAAGGTGCTGATTCAGCTCAACCGCCGCTTGCTGGAGTTTGCCTATCCCGAAACGATTGCTCCCTATTTTGCTCTGTATAAAGTCCGCGAAAACGACCTCATCAATGACGCTTTAGCCCGCTGGAACGAAGAAAAGCCTCGCCAAGGGGTCATCGAAATCAGCCACAGCAATCCGGGTGAAGCGTTGAAAACCAGCACGCTTTACGAAGAACCGATTATCCTGACAGACCAAGAGCTAACCCGCGATCGCAGCCTCACCCTCCGCGCCGCCAATGGGACTCGCCCCGTTCTCTGGGTTCAAGATCACCTCCGCACACCCGATTACGTGATCGACGTAGAGTCCGCTGCTCCTGGCAGCCGCTTAATTCTAGAGGGCTTGATGATTGGTGGACGGGGCATTCGGGTGCGAGGACAACTCGCCAGTCTCACCCTCCGTCACTGCACCCTAGTGCCTGGATGGAATACAGAAATTGGGCCTGCTTTGAGCGATCGCTACCGCGCTGAAGCATTCAGACGCCCCGGCTACAATCCCCCCGACATGGGGCCTAGCCTCATTCTAGAAAACCTGGATGCCCAAGTTGCGATCGACCACAGCATTTTGGGGTGGATAGTGGTAAATCAGTCCCATGCCCACAAAGATCCGGTGCCCATATTTTTGCAAGACAGCATTATCGATGCCACCCAAAAGCCCGAAGCCGCGATCGCCGCTTCTCGTGGGGTGCAACAAATCGCCTATGCCGCCGTGACCCTGCGCCGCTGCACCGTTTTTGGTCAATTACGGGTCCACGCTATGCCCCTGGCCGAAAACACGATCTTTACCGATCCGCTGTTGGTGGCCCGTCAGCAATTGGGCTGTGTCCGGTTCTGCTATGTGCCGTCAGCCTCTCGCACGCCCCGCCGCTTCCACTGCCAACCGGATCAAGCCTTGCAAGACCTGAAAGCCGAGTTGCGGCAGAAAAATGGGGATTTACAACACTTGCAAGCCGAACGAGATTTAACCATCAGTCGTATTCAGCCCCGCTTTACGGGCATCCAGTACGGCACCCCCGGCTATGCCCAACTCTCCCAGGCCTGCCCCCCAGAAATTCAGCGCGGCGCTGACGATGAGTCAGAAATGGGCGTTTTCCATTCCCTTTTTAATCCCCAGCGAGAGGCAAATCTACGGGGCCATATCGCCGAATATACCCCCATCGAAAGGGCGATCGGGGTCATCTATGTCAGTTAGTGCGCCGATTCACATCATATAAACCACTGAGAGGACAGGGTCATGACACATGAGGACCAAAAAAAGTTTAACCAGCACGTCCACGATGGGTTTGCCGCCGACGTTACTCGGTACACCTTCGACCCCGAAGAGCATTTTCGGCGAGTGCTGCTGCAACAAGGACGCGTCACCCTTGACGCCGACTGGAATGAGCAGGTCTCCATCCTGCTCCACTACGTACAAACCCTTGCCCATGACTTAATCGGTGCCCACGGTGGCCCCACTCGTGAACGTGAAGGCTTTAAAGTCACAATTGTCGATGGGGATCCCATCGACTTCACGGTGCAAAGGGGGCGCTACTACGTCAAAGGCTTGCTCTGTGAAAATGAAGCGGATGTGAAATATTACAGCCAGCTCGAATATCCCATTACTAATAGTGATGAGGATAAAGAGTACCACCCTAAGTTTCCATTCTTGGTCTACCTCGATGTTTGGGAACGCCCGATTCACTACATCCAAGCTCCCCACATCCGTGAACTCGCTTTAGGAGGTCCTGATACGGCCATTCGCAGCAAAGTCACCTGGCAAATTAAGGTGGAGAACCTTGATGATAGCCATAGCTGGACTAATCAGGAAATTATCGACAACTGGAAAGGATTCGTATTAGGCGAATGGGGTGACTCAGGAGAACTCTTGAGTGGCGATGGAGATCGGGCTCGTGGCTGGCAACCCGCCAACCGTGGTTTACTTCAGGTGCTTGCCAATCCCAGCGAAGACGATTTTGCTACCCTGTGCGAGATGAATGCCGATGCTCGCTATACCGGCACTGAAAATCATCTCTATCGGGTGGAAATTCATGATCCGGGGTCGGCTGACAAAGCGACTTTTAAGTGGTCACGGGAAAATGCGTCGGTGGTGTTTGCGATCGCCTCCCCTACTCTGCTGATATCCGAGTCCGGTAAGCTGCAACTGACCATCCAACTTAACGCCGCTGAACAAGGACGACTAAATCAACTCCAGCCGGAACTGCAAGCAGGAGACTGGGTAGAACTGATTGACGATGATGTCATTTTGCTCCGCAAGTCCGAGCCGCTCTGGCAAGTAGAGGCCGTTTACGCTAGCGAATGTCAGGTTCTGTTAACCCGCCCCGGCAGTCGTGAAGACACGACGCTGGATGAGCTAAATCATCCCTTTTTACGCCGATGGGATCAAAAGAATAAAACTCAGGCAGACTTTGACGGCACCATAAAAGTGCAAGAAGTTCCCGAAGATGCCCAAATTTGGACCTTCCCTCTAGAAAACGGCATCAAAATTCAGTTCGCTGAAGCTTCGCCCAATTCGACTCCTCATTACTATCGCACCGGCGATCATTGGTTAATTCCAGCTCGCACCGTCACAGGCGATGTTGAATGGCCGAAGGCAGCAGATAACATCACTCCGGTCGCCTGCCCTCCCCACGGCATCCAGCATTACTACGCTCCCCTTGCTGTAGTTCAAGGGACAAGCACAAATGACATTATTGAGTGCCGTCGCCAATTTTGTGCCCTTGCCAAGGTTCCCAATGCTTCTGGCTGGCACGAGAGCTGTGAGGCCATTGGTACAGATATGCAGTGGCCTGACGATTGATACGGAACCCAGGTTTTTCAATTTCCATAACCAGGTCTTTTTGCATGAAAGCTGTTTGGTCGCTATGGACAAAACCCCTAACCCTCGGGCAGTCTGCCTGGCCCACTGAGCAGCATCACCTCATGGCTTGGGTGACATCGATCGCGACTGCCAAACATCACTTTTCCAAAACGGCATTAGTCACCGATCGCTGTGGAGCCGACCTCCTAGTGGACAAACTCGGGCTAGCGTTTGATGAAGTCATCGTCGAACTGGACGCCCTTAACCACTACGAGTCCGAGTGGTGGGCAATGGCCAAAATCTGGGCCTATCAAGCCCAAACGGAGCCCTTTATTCACATTGACTCAGATGTGTTTTTGTGGCAGCCGTTGCCTGATCGCATGGTGTCAGCCCCTGTGCTAGCCCAAAATCCTGACTACTTTACCTGGCTTGATCCAACCACCTGGTACGAACCGGAAGCGTTTGAAGTGCCCATTTATGCTGTCGATGGCTGGCTACCGCAAGAGTGGATCTGGCAGCGCACCCAACGACGAACCCAAAAGGGGTTTTGCTGCGGCATTTTTGGCGGTAACGCCGTGGATTTTATTCAATATTACGCTGACCTGGCCATGCGGTTGGTCAATCATCCCGCCAACCAACCCGCTTGGCCGCTCCTGAAACCGGATTTACTGCCGGGACTGTTATTCGAGGAGTATCTATTGGGTTGCTGCACCGAGTATCACGCTCATCACCCAAATTCGCCCTTCTCTGATCTGGCGGTTCAATGTCTCTTTTCTTCGTTAGAAGACGCCTTCGCCCCTGGCAAAGCTAACCAAGCTGGCTATACACATCTGATTGCAGGCTCAAAGAAAAATCCCGTTTACATGAAGCGGCTAGAAACTTGGGTACAGAAACATTGTCCTGAGCAGTATCAGCGCATCCAAGACATGACTGCTCCTGTTCTAGCGAAACCGACATAAGCATCTAAATCTAAAGAGACCTCACTCCCTAGCGACGTCTTCTTCCGAACATTTGCCTAAAGGGACTAAAGAGAGTGTGAGAATGATATGTCGATCGATTTGCTATCCAGGGAGATACTCCGAAAAATACAAATGGTGCCCAGCTTAAAATCAGAAAGGCCCCAATAGAAAGTAAAGGCCACCCTAAAGGAATGTTGGATCCGCCAGATGAAGCAGACAGTTTAGCGGCTTGCAAAAAACTGGCGAAAACAAACAGGCTAACCACAAACACATAGGCAACGACAATGAAGTTGCAAATCCAAGAAAATGGCCATTTTAGTGCCCACAGCTTTGGCGAATATTTAAGTTGGTATTGCAGCAAGGGTGGCTGTGCTGCAGATGCATACTTATAGGCAAAATACTCTTCAATCCTTTGAAGTCGCTTCCTTCTAGTGTCGTTATAGTTCTCCAACATCTGCATCAGAAACCACCAAATAGCAACCAAACTTTCACCCAACAAGCCGACGAAAATTGCTTTATAGATAGAATATTCTGAAAGATTTCTAGATTGAAATGGGAAAGCATCATAAAAGACAAAGCCCGTTCCCGTAAAAAGAATAGGAATAAAGATATTCGTCACCGTCCAGGAAATTCGATGGTTTTCCCATGTGCTTTCGTGGAGGTATTTGTAATTTTCCAACAAAAGCTTCTCATATGAATTCAGCTCATGTGCAAGAAAGTTATGAGCGTCCTGTGCGCACTCAGAAGAAAATCTCTCTGTTTGGGGAGAATGAGATGAATGTAGATCATGACCGCTCATAATTCTAATTACCCTTGTTTGAGCAGAGACTTTTCTTATCCCTAAAACATTGCCTATACTTTGATTAAGTCTCAAAGCTTACTGTTTCTTATTTGTTGGCTTCAGAATGGGGCCAGTGCGAATTTTGGGGCCGCCAGATCCATCATGACTTTGTAGGGGTTGCCCGTTTCGTTGGTATAGCTGAAGTCGGAATGCTGAAGTCGGAATTCGGAATTGAAAT
>CAZLYS010000149.1:0-8463 GCA_964563415.1 uncultured Halomicronema sp. | reverse complement strand
TTGGCTTTTCCAGACTTGTGAATAATGGATAGCCAAAGTTTGGGGGATAAAGGGGGGCCAATGCAGCATTTTGCGGTCTTACTAGAGATGTGTATAAGCGGGAGCGTGGTTAACGAGAGAGGGTAGACGCTCAACATCAGAGTGCCATACCCGCGATAAACCCATGATGCAGTTGCGTACAGGGCCTCATAGGGCCATGGAGAACAGATTTAAATTCCACAGTCGAGCGATCGCGGTTCTAGACTCCTCATAAAGTCCTCATAACTCAAGCCTAAGTTAGGAACTAGGGGACATCCCTTTAAAGATAGTGATTGAGGCAATGAATATGCGTTTGCCAATCTCTTGGATCAGAGTAGGAATCGCCTTTCTGATAATCAGTTTTGTCTGGCTAGGCTGGATTCCATTTGCTCCTGCCCATGGCATTAATTTTCCGACAGCCCTCGCTGCAGTTGATGTCTCAGCAACGGCATCCGAAAGCATATGTGTCGATACGGGGCAAAAGATTGATCTGAATAATGCCAACCTGATGGCCTTTACAGATTGCCCTGGTTTTTACCCGACGCTGGCAACGTTGATTGTGCAGCATGGCCCCTATGAGCAGGTAGAAGCTGTTTTGGACATTCCGGATTTGAGCGAGCAGCAACAACAATTACTGCAGGCGAACTTAGACTTCTTTACCGTATCAACGCCCGTGGTTTCCTTAGAGATGAGAATGCCCCCCAGGACATCAAGGTAATTGCCGGCTTGTGATTTAACCAGGTAGTGGTTCACGCGTGACATCAAAAGGGAACGACATCACACTGAGGTATCAGGACCTGCCTTTTGCCTGGATCGCTGGTGTCGTTACGAGTTATGGGCAATTTCTACAGGCATTCGCAGTCGCTTATACCTTAAATAGTAGGAGGCCTTCCGCTCGTTGATGTGCAGTAGCGGAACGGGTCAAGTCATGCCTCAAGCATCTCCTCATTCCCTCGTTTCCTTAGATCTCAACCAACCCATTTGGGAGCGCTTTTTTAGCGTGGCACCACTAGTCGTCATTGGGACGCAGGAACCCGATGGCACTTATGACCTTGCCCCTAAACATATGGCCATGCCGTTGGGCTGGGGGCACTCCTTTGGCTTCATCTGTACACCCCGTCATCACACCTATCACAACGTCCAACGCACCCAAGCATTTACCGTGAGCTTTCCTCAGCCCAGTCAGGTGTTAGCGACTAGTCTGACGGCGGCTCCCCGCTGCGGGGATAACCATAAGTCGGCCCTCAAAGTCTTACCGACCTTTCCGGCCCAAAGCATCGACGGGGTCTTTTTGCAGGATGCCTATGTGTGCCTGGAATGCGAACTTGATCGCATCATTGACGGCTTCGGGGAGGATAGCCTGATCGCGGGCAAGATTCTGGCGGCCCATGTCGACGAGACCGCCCTCAGGCTCTCAGCGCGGGATGATCAAGATCTGCTGCTCCAGTCTCCGGTGCTGGCTTATTTATCACCGGGACGCTATGCCTGCATTGATCACAGCCAATCGTTTCCATTCCACGAGGGATTCCAGCGATGACGGCCTTGCAGATTCCCGCGCCCACCAATCGGCAACTGTTTGACTATCTCCACCGTCGCCAGGGAGAGATGCAAAGCCTGCTAGAAACCCTCGTGAAGATGGAAACGCCCTCCACGGTACCCGCATCGCAAGCGCCCATCCTGAAGTGCTTGCGCCAGGAACTGGAACAGCGGCAGTTTCGCGTGCGATCGCTCCCTGGACGCACCCACGGCGGCCACTTGTTTGCGATCGCCGCCCGCCGTCGTTCTCCCCAACCGGCCCAACTTTTAGTGGGCCATGGCGATACCGTTTGGCCGCTCGGCACCCTGGCCCAGATGCCCTTAAGGGTCAGTCAAGGCAAACTGTATGGACCGGGCAGTTACGACATGAAGGCCGGTCTGGTCATCATTCTGTTTGCGGTGCAGGCGGTGCAGGCATTACACGGCGAGAGCGCAATCGCCCCAGCCGTTTTTATTAACTCTGATGAGGAAATTGGCAGTGACGAGTCCACCCGCTACATTCGGTCTTTGGCTCAGGTCTGCGATCGCGCCCTCGTCTTTGAACCCTCCCTCGGCCCCAGGGGCCACCTCAAAACAGCGAGAAAAGGCGTCGGTCGTTTCACCATCCGAGTCTTGGGACAAGCTGCCCATGCGGGACTAGACCCCGAAAAAGGAGCCAGTGCCATTCTGGAACTCTCCCATGTCATTCAACAATTGTTTGCCTTGAATGACCCAGATCGAGGCATCACCGTCAACGTCGGCACCATTGATGGGGGTATTCGCCCCAATGTCGTTGCCCCCGAAAGTCGCGCGATCGTGGATGTGCGGGTGCTGCATCAGGCCGATGTCCCCCCTTTAGAAGCAGCGATTCGGGACTTGCAGGCCATCACGCCCGGCACCCGTTTGGACATTACCGGGCGCATCGGCCGTCCCCCCATGGAAAAAACCCCTGGCAATCAGCAACTCTGGCAACTGGCTCAGGCTACCGCCGAGGAGTTAGACATGGCGATCGCCCAAGAGACGGTTGGCGGCGGCTCCGACGGCAACACCACCAGCCTCTACACCCCCACCCTGGATGGCTTGGGGGCCGTGGGCGATGCGGCTCATTCCCCTGGCGAATTCGTTTACCTCGATTCCCTCATTGAGCGCACGGCCCTCGTGACCAAACTGCTCCTGGCTCCCCGTCTGCAAGGAGCCCCTGCGGTTGCCAAATGAGGGGAGCGATCGCCGATTTCCCTACCCGTTCTAGACGCGATCTATCACGTCTTTCTTGCCATGAAACCCCACTATGTCTTCAGTACCCTCACTCGCATCTCGGATTTAGCCACCCGCCCCTTCGACGTGCAGCCCTTACCCCAAACTGCCTGGGCAACCGGGGACTACGTGGTGGGTCAGGTGCACACGGCGACCGGCCCTTTAGCCAACGTCGAGTTGCCGACCGGTCGCCTGGCCCGTCCGGTCGAGGGGGACTGGATGGTGGGAGCCTTGGGGGTGCGACAAGCGACCCTGGAGGCGGTCGGGGATTGGCGGGCCATTCAATCCGACGGTCTGATGCATAACTTGACCGTTGCTGGACTCTTTGGCCGATTGACCTCGGCCTCCTACCTCATGCCCCAGTTTCCGACCCTACGCTACCAAGGTCATGTGATGCGTCAAGGTCAAAAGGTTGGCATGGCCGACTTTGTTACTGATGCCCCGCGGATGCCCTACACCCGACCGACCATCCTGATCATTGGCACCTCCATGTCAGCCGGAAAAACGACCGCCGCTCGGGTCATCATTCACCTCTTAAAGCAGCTCGATTTGCAAGTCGTGGGAGCCAAGTTGACGGGGGCCGGGCGCTATCGCGATATTCTGGCCATGTTGGATGCCGGGAGCGATCGCATCTTTGATTTCGTCGATGTTGGCCTTCCCTCCTCCATTTGCCCCCCCAAAGACTTTCGCCAGTCGATACAACAACTGCTCTCCTTGATTGAGGCAGAACACCCGGATGTCGTAGTGGCGGAAGCGGGCGCATCGCCCCACGAACCCTACAACGGCTCAGTAGCCATGGACGTTTTAGCGGATCAGGTGAAATGTACGGTGCTCTGTGCCTCGGATCCTTACGCTGTCGTGGGCGTGAGCCAGAGTTTTGGCATCCAGCCAGATGTGGTCGCGGGCATTGCCACGAGCACAACCGCCGGGGTCGACTTGGTGGAGAAACTCACCGGGGTGATGGCGCTCAATTTGGCAGAACAGTCGTCTCACCCAAAACTCCTGTCTCTGCTGAAAACCAAATTAGGTTTATGAAGCGGCGCATCACTCCCTTGACCAGAAGGCCAAGCCATCATGTAACAGTTGCAGGCTGCCAATAATGACAGTGAAGAATTCCAAGCGCCCCAGCACCATACCGGCCATTTCCGTCCACAAGACCCCCACGGGCGCTGCCGCACTCGTGATGCCAGTCGATAACCCGACTGTGCTGAGACTGCTCACAAATTCAAACAGGCTGTCCTGTAGGGGGTAACCATAGGCGGCCAGAATCCCTGTTCCCACCATCAGAATCAGCCAATAGGTCAGCACAAATAAACTGGTCTGGCTAATGGTGGCCCAGGTCAAAAACTGTTGCCGATCGCCCTGCCAAAGATAAGGAGCCGTCACCGTCGAGGCGGGTAAGCGGCGGCGGCTAATTTCCCAACCGAGTCCCCTCAACAGCAGCATGAGGCGAAACACTTTAATACCACCAGCGGTCGATCCGGCTCCACCGCCGATGATCATCAGGCCAATTAATAGCCACCAGCCGAGTCCGTTCCAGGGGGTATAGTCGACCGTGGCAAATCCCGTTGTAGAGAGCGCCGTGAGGGTCTCAAACCAGGCCACTCGCAGGGCTTTTTCCCAAGGTGCGTAGAGCGATCGCGTCACCCCCCAAAACAGTATGAGGCAGCCTACACTACCCAACCCCAGTTGCAGTCTCAGTTCGCTGTTATGCCAAAAGGCACGAAACCGCCGCTGCACTAACAGATAGGCCGTCAAATAGTTGAGACTGCCGCCAATCATCAATCCTGAGATGACCAGTTCAATCGCGGGTTGGTTCCAGCTACCAATAGAATTAACGCGAGTGGAAAACCCCCCAGTTGAGAGGGCGGTCAAGGCATGGTTAATCGCATCAAACCAGCTCATTCCCGCTAGTCGCAGGGCCACCAGCCCCACCGCGATATAGCTGGAGTACATGGCTAAGACGAGTTTGGCCGACTGGCGCACATTGGGGACGAGTTGTTCACCGCGACCTTCAGCCGCTGTGATGCCAGCGCCAGAGACCCGAGCGATCGCCCCGACAGCGATAATCGCAAAGCCTGCCCCCCCAAACACCTGGGTCAGACTCCGCAACAGCAAAATCAAGTGCGGGGCTTGGGAGACATCCACCACTGATAGTCCGGTCGTCGTCCAGCCGCTGGTGGATTCAAAGCAGGCCTGGGTGAACGTCAACTGCTGCCAGGCTAAATAGGGGAGCGTGCTCAGGATAATGGCCAGCAGCCAGCCCAACACCACGATCACGGCTCCTTCCTGCAGGGTCAACCGCTCTAAGGGGACGGGCAGCGGTCGCCGCCACAATCTATAACTGACGAAAGCTGAGAGACTGCCTGGCAGCAGAAACCCCCAGGCCAATGGCCATTCTGCGGGAAAAGCCAGCAGTGCTAAGAGTGGCAACAACAGTACCAGACTGCTAATCAACCCGATCAGCCCGACATAATGCAGAATCAGGCGGTACCGCTGGCGGAGAAATCGCTGATATCGCTTCACCACGGTTAGGTCTCACTACCCAACAAGGTCTCTAATCCCAGGGTTTGTTGATGAGTTTGTGTCAGCAATACAAGGCGATCGCCTAAGTGCAACTCCGTGCCGCCTCGGGGCACGATGACAGTGGTATTGCGAATGATACAGCCGATTAGAACCCCTTCAGGCAACTGTAAAGTTTGCAGTGTCTTGCCTAATGCGGGACTGCGATCCGAGAGGATGACTTCTGTTACTTGCACTTGTCCTCCCGCGATGGGAATCAAGTTTTGAATGGCCTCAAACCCAATTCGCTCTTCAATCAAATGGGCCAGAATTTGAGTTACCGAAAACGTGACTGTAACGCCCAACTGCTGAAAGACTTCTCGATAGTCAGGATCATTGACAAGCGCGATCGTGCGCGGCACTCCGTAATGCTGTTTAGCAATCTGGCACGCGACTAAATTGACGTCATCCTTTGAGGTCAGGGCTACTAGAACGTCAGCCTGATAAGCGCCAGCATCTTGCAAAATTAACGGGTCACTACCATCACCCACAATGATCCGAGCCGACGTTTCTCGGGCTAGCGCCTGAGCTTTGACCGCTTGAGGATCGACCACGGTGGTGTTAGAGCCCCGACGATCAAATTCTTTGCTAAGAAAATAGGCTAGTTTCCCACCCCCCACGAGGATAATATTCATAGCGTTAACCGCGAATTGCCGTCGTCTAGTTGGTTAATGCAATAGTCCGCCGCCAGGCTCGTTGGGCTCACCGTAGGAATGTTGAAGGCTTGGTAAATCACTTCACGAGATGGGGCAAACACCCTAGCCAGCACCGAGTCGACCTGAAACACTGACCGAGCCACTTGGGCCACCATCAAATTCAGCGTATCTTCTCCAGTCACGGCGAATACTGCATCCGCTTTCTGGAGTCCGGCTCGCTTCAACACGGATAATTCGGCAGCATCCCCCACAATTTGAAAGCCCCCAAACTCCGGCGATAGCGATCGAAACGCCGCTTCGGAGTGATCGACGACGACGATACTTTGCCCCTGACGACTCAGGCGATCAGCTAAATTCGCCCCGAGGCGACCACAACCAATAATTGCAATGAACTGAGTGTTGGCCATACAGCGATGACAGTAAGGAATGCCTCAAGCCCGGTGATTTGCCTCCGGGGGCGTGTCACCTTTGCGCCCTTTATCCCATGCCCATAGTGGGTGCCGAGGAATGTCCAAAGCTGGCAAGTTCCTGCCAACTGAGGCGAAGCATTGTAGCCAGTCGACAATCATATGCTCCTGCTTAAACAGTAACTGAAATGCTTTTGGCCATGCGGCGAGGTCTTCACAACTTCCCCAACTTCTGCCTTTAAGCTGAAACTCAAAGCTTGGTCAGTCGTTGGGGATAGATGTGTTCGGGGATGACATTCTTATGCGTCACACTCCACGACTTTGCCTAGGGCGCGTCATCAATTAATCCCAGAAGCCTTTGGGGCAAAGCATTTCCGCGCCTGCATTCATTCCATAGGCTAGGGGCTGTCGTTCCTTTGCTGAAAGGGTTTGGCCGCTAAATGATGACAGGCCCTAGCAGCCTGTTGGGCTCAGCCCATCGCTGAGTTCAACAACCTAAGCGTTGACATCCTTGGCAAGTTTTAATGCCCTTTGGAGACAAAACCATGAAATGGAAAATATTGAAATGGTGGTTAATCAGCTTAATGGCCTTTTTCTGGGCGCTTTGGGCTAGTAGCAGCTATCTCCCTGTCCAAGCTAGCCCAGCCTCCCAGGATCTGTTCAAAATTGGCGGTGAACTGGTCATTGCCGAATCGCAGACCGTGGACAATGCATTCACCATTGGCGGGGATCTCACCATTCGGTCAAATGCGATCGTGCAAGGCGATGCCTTTGCCATTGGCGGCAATGTTCAGCTCGCAGAAAATTCGCTGGTAGAAGGCGATACCTTTGCCATTGGCGGGCGGGTGATTCGTGCCGAAACTGCCGTGGTCAACGGTAGCGAATTTACCTTACTAGAACAATTCAATAGTCTTTTTGAACGCTTTGGCGTTTTAGGAACCCTCTACTTGGGTAATGTGGCATTTTGGGCCGCGACGTTTGTGGTGGCCGCGATCGCCGGTTGCCTGTTACTCCTTCTGTTGCCAGGTCATATTGATGAGATTGCCACTGCGGTTCACGTTCGTCCCTTCATGAGTTTGGTCTATGGCATGGGTGGATTTGCCGCCCTCACCATTCTCACGGTACTGTTTTCCGGCAGCGTTATCGGCGCGATCGTGCTTCCGTTGGCCAATATGGTTGCTCTCTTCACCGGGCTCTTGGGCGGAATCTCGATGAGCGTCTGGTTAGGCAAACGACTGCTTTCTCAAAAACCCGCTGCCCAGTTCCAACAATTCTGGCTGGGATGGTTGTTGCTGTTCGTCATCAGCTTGGTTCCCATCGCAGGTGGACTCGTGATCAGTCTGATTACCCTATTTGGCTTTGGGGCGACCCTGCTGTCTCGCTATGGCATTCAAACCGCCAACAGCCTACCGATCGCCTTTGATCGCCTCGAACACCAACCGGAATAACGGCAACCTGTGCCCTCTGAAAACAGCGTTGTGATTCTCCAACAGTCAACACCTCGATTCCGTACCCCGATTCCGTACCCCGATTCCGTTGGGTTTTTCTAGTGCTGCTGCCCCGCCTACCAGAGACTGTTTTCTGAGTATTTTCTTTTTCAAAGATCGTCTCAAGCATCAAGCGACTAGCTAAACCTTTGGTTCCTTAATTTTCACCGTAATGTTATGCTCCCTCCTCTGCCCGCTAGAAAAATTGGCATTCTCACCAGTGGCGGCGACTGCCCTGGCCTCAATGCGGTGATTCGAGCCGTTATCAAATGTGCGACCCGGCGCGGTTGGGAGGTGTATGGAATTCCTTATGGGACTCAGGGGCTCATTACCCTAGAGCAAGGAAATTGCCAAATTCAGGATCTACAGCTTCGAGAACACGGACTTGATCTCCCTGGTCTGCTCCACGGCGTCGATATTCTTCAGTTCCTCAGTGGAAGTATTCTGGGAGCGCTCAATAAAGGGAACCCCAGTGATCCGCTGATCGCTCAAGAAATTCTCGATGGCTATCGGCAACTTAACTTAGATGCGCTGATTGCTCTGGGCGGGGATGGCAGCCTCGAT
>CAZLYS010000148.1:0-8478 GCA_964563415.1 uncultured Halomicronema sp. | reverse complement strand
TGGGCGGGGGGAAAAGGGCGGCTGTTAGAGCAGTATCGTCGCTATTTCCCCACACAGTTTCGCTACTACTACGAGCCCTTTTTAGGTGGCGGGGCGATTTTTTTCTCCCTGCATCACTGCTGCGACCAGTCGATCTTAGCTGACCTTAATGAAGAGCTGGTCAATGTTTATCGCTGTGTCAAAGAGGATGTCGAGGCGTTAATTGCTCTGCTGCGATGTCACCAGACTCACCACTGCCACGACTACTACTACGAAATACGGGCCCAAAATCAGTTGCGATCGCCCATCCATCGGGCAGCTCGCCTCATTTATCTAAACAAGACCTGCTTCAATGGCCTCTATCGCGAAAACTCTAAAGGGCATTTCAACGTGCCGATGGGACGCTATAAAAAACCGAACGTCTGCGATGCCGAAACCCTGAGACAGGCATCCATCGCCCTGCAACAAACCACCATTTTCTGTGCCAAGTTCACAGAAGTCCTCAAGCAGGCCCACACTGCTCAAGATTTTGTCTACTTTGACCCGCCGTACCACCCCATCAGTGCTACTAGCAGCTTTACAGGCTACAACCGCTACGGCTTCCGAGCCGAAGATCAAGAGCGTCTTCAACAAACGTTTGCACAGTTGGCTCAGCGTGGGGTGAAGGTGATGCTCTCAAATTCAGACTGCGAATTTATCCGAGATTTGTATGAGGGTTTTCATATTGCAGAAATCCAGGCCTCCCGAGCCATCAACTCTAACGCTAAGCGGCGGGGCAAAATCTCGGAGTTGGTGATTACGTCGTATCCCGTTTAGCAACCATCACAATTAACCACCTAGCGTTGTCTTCAACGCCTCAGTAGACCTAGTGAACGCAGTGGCAAAGCCAGAAATCATCAGATGTTATACATTCGGTTTTCCCACCCCAACCCTTTGAGGTGATCAGACGGCAGTTGCTCTGGGGTCTGATTCGCGGCATAGCGACGAGTCCATGGCGTCACTTGGCCATTGTCTTTCCACGCGGGACTAGACTGCTCACACAAAGTTGTAAAAGCTGCTGAATCTTGTTTCAGCTCCTGCAGCTTATTCAGCGCGGTAATCCAATCTAGCTCGGGTACTTGAAACACACCACTTAACGTTTGTAAAACCGCCTCTGAGTCTTTGAGATGCTCTAACTTAAGCGTTTCTCGATGCTCTAATGGGTCAGGTCGGGTGATCAACAGGGCATCCTTCACCACCTGTCTGATCGTGTCCTTCAGTTCTTGTTGAGCAAATTTGATTTGATGCTGCCACCCTCTTTGACTCGACGCATATAGCGTAGGTAGTCGGTTCAAGGCATAGGGCATGACTTCTGCAAAACGCCTAGATTGCCGAAACCAACGCGGCATGTCTTTCAGTTGGCGCCAGGTTTCTTGAGCGACCAGACCTTCCATCACGTTGACATAAGCCGAATTTTCATGTGCAAAAAAAGCCTTCGACATAACCACTGTCACCCTGCAGTAAACACGTAACCAGACAGTGGCTTGTTTTAGGCGCACTATGCTGATACCTCAACGTGCTCTTTAAGGTGACTGCGCCCAACGTTTAGCAGCAGCGATTCATCAAATCATTACCGTTGCTAGCCGTAGATTAAAGTTTCCATTGAAACTCAGTAATCCTGTCAGCAGAAATCTTCGTGCTATCAAGCTTCAGAGATTCAGCCGCTCAGTTAATCACGCTTGGCAAAACGTCGCTGTAGGACCATGGCCCCGACGCCCAGGCTAGCCACCGAAAACACTGCGATGCCTTGCCGAATATGGACTAATTGATGAAATTCAGTATCACCTGCGTCGCTAATGTTTTGATAATCAATCCCGAGGTCGTCGATAGGGACAATGCGGATATCTGCATGACCTTCTTTTTCAAATTCAATCCGCCAGTCACCCACGCGGTCGGCATCGGGTTGAAAGGTGTAGTGCCCTGCTTCGTCAGTTTTTCCTTCCGCCCACGGGGTTTCGCGATAGCCGGGTGCATACACAATCACCGTTGCATCCGCCATTGGTTCCCCGGTACTAAAGCTAGCGGTAAACTCAAGCTGCAGCTCTTCGGCAAACAAATCAACAAAGTAATCAGTTTGAGCCGCGTGGCCCCAAGCAGCAGAAGCACCGCCAAACACAATCGACCCGCTCAATAACAGTCCCAATGCTAGCGATTTCATACGTCTGACTCCTGAATCACAACGAAGCAACGTAGACAAATTCAATCCACGGCGCATTCTAGCAATTCTCTTCGCACCGTGGCGGATTCTTAAGACGATGGAATGAGGAGTCCAGTTCCCGCAAGGGGAACGCCTCCCTGCTAGGATCAAAGCTGCTGAAAGGGGCCTCAATAGCGAGATTACCTGACTAAAACACTATGCAGATTTATTTGGATTACAGCGCCACTACGCCGACGCGACCTGAAGCCATCGCGGCCATGCAGGGCGCGATGGCCGAGCAGTGGGGTAATCCATCCAGCTTGCATGAGTGGGGCAACCGATCAGCGACTGTACTGGAACTCGCACGAGCCCAAGTCGCAGGCCTCATTAACGCGGCGTTAGATAGCATTCTCTTTACATCTGGCGGCACTGAAGCCGACAACCTAGCCATCATGGGCATCGCGCGCAGCTATGCCACACCTCAACATTTGGTCGTTTCCAGCGTCGAGCATTCCGCGATCGCTGAACCCGTACGCTGGCTTGCCACCCAAGGTTGGGAAGTCACCTGGTTGCCGGTAGATGAAACCGGCCAAGTTGATCCTCAGGACTTAGCCAAAGCGATCCGTCCGAATACCGCACTGGTCTCGATTATTTATGGTCAGAGCGAAGTCGGGACTCTACAACCAATTGCGGCACTGGGGGCGATCGCACGGGCTCATAACGTCCTTTTTCACACCGACGCCGTGCAGGTAGCAGGACGACTGCCGCTAGATGTGCACACATTGCCGGTCGATTTACTGTCACTATCGAGCCATAAACTTTATGGCCCCCAAGGGGCTGGTGCCCTTTACATACGGCCTGGGGTTAACCTGCAGCCACTCTTAGGCGGTGGCGGCCAAGAACGGGGACTCCGCTCTGGGACTCAAGCCGTCGCAAACATTGCTGGATTTGGCAGGGCTGCCGAATTGGCCGCTGCTGAAATGCCCGCCGAAACAGTGCGGTTAATTCAACTGCGTGATCGCTTCTTTCACCAACTAGCAAACCTACCAGGGCTTGAGATCACTGGCCATCGACGCAATCGCCTGCCGCACCACACCAGTTTTTGTGTCACCGCTGCCGATGGTGATATCGTCAGCGGCAAAACCCTCGTGCGGCAGATGAATTTAGCGGGTATTGGGATTAGTGCCGGTTCGGCTTGTCACAGTGGTAAGCTGAGTCCCAGCCCGATTTTGAAGGCGATGGGCTATCGCGATCGCCATGCGCTCTGCGGCATTCGCCTGACCTTTGGACGTCAAACCACCATTGCCGATGTTGACTGGACAGCAATGGTATTACGTCAAATTCTTGCTCGCACTTTGCCTCAATTGACCCCTGCTAACGTTTCCTAAACTGCCACTATGACTGGAGTCCCCCGCAGCATTGAAACCGCCGTTGACCAAGCTAAGGAGGCCACCCAGGCTGCCATTCAAGCCGGTTTACCTCGCATTGTGGTCGATCTCAATATTCCTGAACTCAAAGCCATGCCCATCGCGGAACAGTTCTATCCGCTGATGGGGGAGTTAGAGCTACCCTTCAAGATGTTTTTCCCCGATGCCGGTGCTGCGGCGCTGGCTCGTCGCGATTGGGATAATCCTGAATTCAGCATTCGTGGAATCAATGAATTCAAAGGTCGGCTAGAAGCTGAGGATGAAGCCTGTCTCATCATCGAGCCGTCAGCCGTCGAAGTGAACGATGTTGAAGCTTTGTGCAATGAAGCAACGGGCAAATATGTCATCATGCTGAATCCGAAGCTAGAAGATATTGCCGTTGTCGGCATCGGTTATGCAGCTCGGCAACTGCGCGATCGCTTCCTCAGTACCTTGGAAACAGCCTACTACCTGCAACCTTTAGAAGGCGCAACCCTGCTCCGCATTTATCCCGGCCCCTGGCAGGTCTGGGGTGAAACCGAAGACGATAATTATGAACTGTTGGGTGAGTTTCCCACCAAGCCATCAGCAGAAGCGATCGCTAATCTCTTCGAAGACGATACGAGTGAAGACGATAATGGCTCCAGTTCACCCGCCAATCGTCCTAAAAAAGGTGGTCTCTTCGCTGAACTCAGTCAATTTATTAAAGCCCTCACACAGTAAATCATCACTGTTCATGACTGTCTGGAATCCGCAAGTTGCGACCGGTATTATTACTGAGAGCAATCACAGACTGTTGATTTCAGCATAAAGCGATGACTAATGACAAGCCTGATCAAGCCCAGTCTGCTAGCCCTAAGCCTGACCAAGAGTTAAGTAAGAATCATTGGGTACAGATCTCGATCGCCGCTATCGGTGCCGTTTCAGCAACCCTCATTGGTTATTGGCAATTTTCAGGAAGTGGGGAAAAATCACCTGCTCCCTCTGCCACCAATGAGCACCCGGAATTTGTTGGGCGCGTTGTGGATGAAACCACTGAAGAAGAGATTCGCCGAGCCAAAATTATTCTTGAAGGTGAAGGCATTCCGCCAGAGGTATACACCGACTCATCGGGCATTTTCAAGTTTCCTCTAGAGAGCTCTAGCGACGTACGAGTTCGTGTCGAAGCTGAAGGATATGAGAACTACGATCGCTTGATTGATCCGGCTGCCACCAGTGGTATTGAACAGATCCAGCTGATTCCTCTTGATGCCTCAGTCACTCAACCCAGCTCAACCCCAACGTCTGGAGATGACATTGCTGGGGTCTGGGAGTATTACTGGCTGGGCGATGCTGGCACACTGAACTATTTAGCCAAAGTGCGCATTGCCAACCAAAATAATGACTATTTAATCTCTCTAGTTGATCAGGTCACAGGTGGTGAGGTCACAACTGCCACAGCGATCACCGACGTTACCTACAACGGTGAGATTCTGACCTTCCAATCTTCTTGGAGCAATGGAGAAGTTGCTAATTTCAGACTGCAAAAGCTGTCAGACACCATTTTTGAAGGCGATGCTACTGTCAATGGTCAGCTTAGAGGGCGTTCAAGAATCGTCAAAATTCAGTAAGGGATTTCACGGAGGGGATTGCGAACGCGACTGGCGATGATGGAAATAGGAATGTATCAGCTCAGCGGTTGAGCAGGAATATTATGTGCAATCGCGGTAGTTAGTCCTGTCTCTGCTGCATTTGGATCAATCCATGACATCATCAGTCCCCCAAACTCCCAAAAACTCGAATAAGCTCTGGCTCTGGTTGGCTCTGGGCGGTTGTGGAGGCATGCTGTTGCTAGGTGGATTGCTGATTGCCACGATTGTCGGCGGTGCTGCGTGGTTCTTGTTCAGTGAATTAAACGTTTCGCTCAACCCTCAAGAGGCCGAAGACCTGGCCAGCAGCATGATGACCTATGACATCCCCGGTGATGAGAGTGGCGTCGTCTCATCAACCGATTTCTTTGGTGCGGAAGTCGCCGTGGTGCAAAGCATCAATACTGACGAGACCACAACTTTAATGCTGGGCAAAGTGCCCCCCGCTACTCATGAAGATTGGGGCACCCAGCCAGAAGACTTTTTAGAGTTGTTGACTGACGAAGAGATTTTAGCTGTCACGGAAATTCAGGTCGAGTCCACCACCACCGAATCGCGATCGCTCTGTGGCGAACCTGCCAGCGTTCGCTTGAGTCAAGGTATCGAAGTAATCACCAACCAGCCTGCAAGTGTTTATGAGGCGGTTGTGGTCAAAGAGGGTTTTGTTTATATGGCAGCGTTGACTGCTGCGGGTCCCAATCATAGTGCCGTCGCTAACGAGGTTTTCAATACCCTAGATTGCCAATAGCGCACAAAACTTGGACGGACATTCCACAGTTTGCCCGGCTCATCGGTTATCACGTACGTTAAGCATGCCAGAGAGATTAACGGGTACTGAGGAACCAAACCCATGTTCGAAAATGCCCAGCTGCGGGCTGCGATCGCAGTGAGCCTAGGCGCGATCGCAGGTGCCCTCTGTCGCTATTACCTGAGTCAGGGAGTCATCCAGGTTTTCGGAAGCACTTTTCCTTGGGGAACCTTGGGAGTCAATCTTAGCGGCTGCTTTTTAATGGGTTTGCTCATCACTCTGGTAGCTTATCATTGGCCCTTTCAACCGGAGGTTTTGCTCATGCTAAGCACTGGCTTTTTGGGGTCTTACACGACCTTCTCCTCCTATGAGTTAGAAACCTCAGTTCTGGTCGATCGTCGAGGATTCATGTCAGACATCGCTTACTGGTTAGGCAGTCCATTGCTCGGCCTAGCTAGTTTAGCCGCAGGGATCAGCACTGCCAAAGTTATTGGACTGCGTCAGCCAGGCGATCGCCAATAGACCCACAATGCGAGACAGTATTAACACCTCCAGTCACCACCAGCTAAGCCCTTCAGCCCTTACAAAATAGAAGAGCTCACATAGGTTGAGAACGAATGCATCACTTTTAGAAATATTCGTTATCCTTAGACGCAACTGTGGGGAGCTTGTCTCGATGGCAAGAGAGATTATGAATATAACTGCAATTCGTCAACGACCCCAATGGCTACTAATCGGCATTCTTTTGAGTGCTGCCATCATTGGTGGTGTCTTGCGCGTGATCTTGGCTCAAGAGGCTTCATCAACCGCCACCGAAACCAGCCAGTCCACAACCCCAGCGGCAACCGAAGAAACAGCTCAACTCTTCGAATCGCCCATGATTTCTCTATCGGCTGAACTTCGGAAAGCGGCCACTCCGAGTGAGCTTGTGCAGTCAACCGCTAGTGACGATCGCCTATCTGTCGTGACGACAGGGCGCGCTGACCCATTCGCACCCATTACGAGAACGATCAGTGCCACGACCTCTCCGAGTCGTCAGGTGGCCGAGGCCGCAGCCGCACCTCCTCAAATCGCTGTGAGCTCCGACCGCGCGCCCGTTTCACCTAACTTACCAACAACATCTATTTCTCAGGTACCTGATTTACCACCCGTGCCTACCCCAGGTGCGGCACCGCCTCCCTTACCGGCAATTCCAATGGCAATCAATCCGTTGCCCATTCCGGCTTTACCCAGCAGCCTTCCAGGAGCTAGCTCTGTCCCTCAAAGCCCAGTTGAAGCTTTAGAACTCACCGGTATTGTACAAGTCGGCGATCGTGTGGGCGTGATTGTACGCGAGGGCAACGGCCAGTCAAGTCGCCATATTTTTGCTGGTGACTTGCTATCAGGAGGCCAGGTGCGGCTAAAAGCAGTTGATCTGTCTGCCCAACAGCCACTAGTCATCTTGGAATATCAAGGCGAAGAGTATACTCGCATCGTCGGATAGCGTACCTATAGTGCAAACTGTAGATCAAAGAGCTTTAAGGTCGGTTCATATACCATCCTGAAGCGAGAGCAGAAGCGACTACACGCACCCCATTAGCTACTAGCCTTCTCCATCAGCTGTCGTTACGCAGTCTCCAGAGTTGCCTGACATGCAATAGGCGTTAACCTATGGCAGCATTGAAGCAGATTACCTGCAATGAACTGACTTTCCACAAGCTCTTGACTGGCTATGGCTTCACCTCCTGAGCGGCCCTTAAATTTGAATGAAGCGTTTCCCTGTCCCATTTGTCGGCAAGGCAGCATTGAAGCGATCGTCTTAACAGATGCCTTTGCTTGCAAGTTTTGCCGCCACATTTTGTCCGCTAATTTACAGGAACAGCAGGTACAAGTTGTCGACAGCAATCAACCACTGACTTGGTTATGGAACGGTCGACATTGGCAACTCATGCGCGGAGACAAGGCGAATGAGCTGTCTACCTTAGTGCTCTTCACTGCTGCGGTGCTGGTAACCATACCGGCTGGCCTCGTGTGGTTATCAGGTGCGCTGTTTCCGCCACTCACGCCAACAGAAGGTATGCCCTTCTCAACGCTTTGGGCGATCGTTACTTTTGGTGCACATCTCAGCTTTGTGTTGTGGCTAGTTGGCGAATACTATC
Organism: uncultured Halomicronema sp.; assembly: GCA_964563415.1. Taxonomy (GTDB): domain Bacteria; phylum Cyanobacteriota; class Cyanobacteriia; order Phormidesmidales; family Phormidesmidaceae; genus Halomicronema. Next base: position 403 of record CAZLYS010000148.1, on the reverse strand, counting down.
AAATTCCCCTGTATATCGCCGCAAAAATTCGCATTTTGCGATCTCACCCCACCACAAGGGGATAGCCCTACCAAGTCTGATCAGCACATCGTTTTAACGAGTGCTGATCTCTATCTCTCGCGATGGTGCACTCGCGAGAGATAAAACCGATGCAGTCATTCCTCAATCAGACGTCTCTTTATCATCAAAGCCTTAGACTTTAGGAAGCCATCGCCCGACCTTCATAAGGGAAAAATCGCTTTCGCATAGTCACATGCCAGATACCCACCTCTAAGAAAGCATCTCCCTCACACTCAAAACCCAGTTTTTCGTAAAACTCAATTGCGTGATGCTGCGCTGACAAAAAAACCTCGCGATGGTTACTTTGTCGGGCCAACTCAAGTAGCTGATCCATGATGCGTAA
>CAZLYS010000147.1:0-8479 GCA_964563415.1 uncultured Halomicronema sp. | reverse complement strand
TGACCTGGGAGAGACTCAGATGACCAAAACGGTCGCCGATGTGATGACCCGTGACCTCTTAACCGTCACCCCCGAAACCCCCCTACCAGAAGCCATTCAACTACTCGCCAAAAATCGCATCAGTGGGTTGCCAGTTGTCAGTACCGACGGTGAATTAAAGGGCGTCTTGTCAGAATCTGACCTCATGTGGCAGGTAACCGGAGCGCCGCTACCGGCCTACATCATGTTGTTAGACAGCGTCATTTATCTGGAAAATCCGGCTCGGTATAACGAAGAGGTCCACAAAGCACTCGGTCAAACCGTAGCCGAAGTGATGGGCCATGACAAAGTTGCGACCACTCAGCCTCAGGCTTCGCTAAAAGCAGCGGCTCAACTCATGCACAACAAAAAAGTGACACGGTTACCTGTGTTAGATGAACAGGGGACGCTCGTCGGCATCTTGACCCAAGGGGATATTGTGAGAGCCTTGGCTGAGAGCTATCAAGATGCGTCCGCTGACATGGCAGGATAGTAAAGGCGATCGCCCGTCCTTTCACTGCCCTTTGTGGCCGAGGAAACAGCCATGAGCCCCACCCCAGAAAGCGTCAAACAGCTAATTGAATCGTCAGACTTAGGCGAGCGCTTACGGGGCGTTAACCAAGCCAGAGAACTGGAAACAGCGATCGCCTACGGTCTCATTGTGCAAGCCAGCAAAGATGACAATCCACGCGTCCGCTACGCTGCAGTCAGCCAGATGGATACCCTGGGTCATCACGACCCGAAGCAGTCTTTGGCACTCCTACGCGATGCGCTCTTGAATGATCCAGAAACGGATGTGCAAGCAGCAGCGGCTGATGCTTTGGGTGGCCTCAAAATGACTGACGCTTTCGAAGATTTACAAAGCGTCTACAATACCACCGACGAATGGTTACTCAAGTTCAGCATTGTTGCCGCCTTAGGAGAATTTGGGGATCTCCGCGCTTTTGATTTGCTGGCAACCGCACTCGAATCAGACATCAACTTAGTGTCAACCGCTGCGATCGGGGCCTTAGGAGAACTGGGTGATCCTCGTGCAGTGCCGCTCTTATTGCCCTATGTACAGACCGATGACTGGCAGGTGCGCCATCGAGTAACTCAAGCCCTTGGTCAATTTGACAGGCCAGAGGTCAAAACCGCTTTAGCGCAGCTTAGCCAAGACTCTTCTTCTGCCGTAGCCGACACTGCCAAACGCTACATTCCTAGCTAAAGATCGCCCTCTTCCGAGGGATGAATCACACTCACAAGAACATGTCAAGAGGCCATTTAGGACGCTTAGAAATTCTCCCTTGAAGTCAGAAAAATTGGTTCAGGGCAAACGGTCTGTCCTCAGCTTTTGTTAATTGGACGACAATTTTCCGAGAAATATCTCTGTATAAGAATATTTAACGTTCCATCGATGAAGTGATTGTGTCATCTCATCAGGCAGATGTATACAGGGATTCTCTTGATATAATATGAGAAGAATTTAATAAATACCTGAGTCATTTTCGAGTCAAACGCAAGCACTGCAGGCATCCTGGGCTATTAACACCGATTACTTTAAGTTCCCTGTCTGAAATATTCATTGTTTCTGAAAGCTTAATTTCTTCCCGTCTGTAAAGTTTTATTATTTCTCTGGAGGACATCCAGTGGTAGCTCTTTTTCAGCCCTCCGTCCAACCACATTGGGGCAGTTTGAGCTTTGTTTCTACACTTTATCTTTGTCCGATTCTTGACCGGTTAATGGATAGAGTGCCGCAAAAATGGCAAGCTGAAGTTCGTCTAGGATTGCAAGAAGCCCTTGTCAATGCTGTTAAGCATGGCAATCATCTTGATCCCCGTAAAGTGATTTCTGTGCGATACAAGACCTCTGGAAATCAATACTGGTGGATTATTGAAGATCAAGGGGGTGGATTCGACTTTGAAAATTGCTGTTGCGATTGTCAGGATGAAAGCGGTGTAGATTCAGCCGCCGTTGATGAGTGCGGTCGCGGCCTATACATCTTGAATCAAATTTTTGATGAAGTGCAGTGGACTCATGGAGGCCGAGAACTGCACCTCTGTAAACACATCCATCGCTGGTTTGGCTTGCCCTTGGTTTGTTAGGGACTGCCACCTGGATGTTGGCAGTCCCTAGCTGTGAAAGGGGATCGTTCCTAGCTTGTGACGTCTAGTGCAAGGATGCTCATATCGAGCCCTTAAGATTGCGGTGGACGATATTGAGGGCATGCTATAAGTGCCTTACTTTTGCCCATGGGTGGGGCAGGGAGGTGCCGTGAGACTATGGTCTAACCAGCCCACAGCTTGTTGTAATCGACTCAGGGCTTCTTCTGGCTCATCTTTGAGTAAGTATACTAAGGCTGCTGCAGCCTGCTCTTGAGCCCGAATCTTACGGTTGCGATTGAGTCGGTGCCAGTCATTGGGCTTAATAGCTAGCTGCGACGCTAATGTTTGGGCAAGCTCTAAGTCACTCAATTCCTGGATTTTGGCGTTAGAAGTGGGGGAAGTCATGATGGGCTGGTGGTAAATGTGGGTATGATGGGCGCTACGTTCTTCACCTTCCATTGTGCATATGAATCGCCGATTGAGGCGTCTGCGTCAGCAACAAAGACGCGATCGCTGGTCCACACGGGGGGCATTTTCATCCTCGTCTCCAGAACACGATTGGCACAGTTTTGATGCCGCGTTGACTCAGTTAGAAACATCCGTCGAAGTTTTACGGCAACGCTTTGAGCGAGTGCAAGAATTGAAAGCCCAGCAGGCTCAAATAGAAGAGCATATGCAAGTATCAGGGCTAAGTCCTGAAGCGCTAAAGCAGCTACAGCAGCGACTAAACGATCTCGAAATGCAGCTTGAAAGCGATTTGTTTGATTGGCGATCGCTACGAGAGCCCTTTTGGCAAGCCGTCCGCTTTGGCGGACTGGGGGTCATCATTGGCTGGACCTTGCACGCGATCGCAAGTCGCTAAGCGCCATCTACAGTAGCCTCGGCAGTGGGCAAAGCCCTACAAAGGATGGCCAAGCGTGTGAGTCAGCACTTGTGCTTGCAACTCAGAACCACTGCCCCTCTCAAAAGACTGCCTTACAATCGCTTTAGACTGCTAATCTGATCCCAATTCATTCGTTCATTCCACAGACTATGGCTGCTACTCGCATTGCTGATTTGCTCAAGTCGGGACAACCGGGCGACGCTGTGACCATTCAAGGCTGGGTGCGTACCAAAAGAGCCCAAAAAGCGTTGTGCTTTATCAATGTCAATGATGGTTCTTGCATGGGTGGCCTGCAGATTGTTGCCGAGTCAGACCTGACAGACTACGAAGACATGATGGGTCAAATCACAACTGGCGCTTCCGTCGCAATCACCGGCAATGTGGTCGAGTCTCCCGCTAAGGGGCAACGCATTGAGGTCAAAGCCGAGAAAATCATGGTGTTTGGCAGCGCGGATGAAACTTACCCACTGCAAAAGAAGCGTCACAGTTTTGAGTTTTTGCGGACACTCGGGCATTTGCGATCGCGCACCAACACTTTGGGCGCTGTCTTTCGCGTGCGCAATGCTTGTGCCCAAGCGGTGCATGATTTTTTCCGAGAACGAGGTTTTATGTGGGTACACACCCCCATCTTGACCGCTAGCGATTGCGAAGGTGCCGGGGAAATGTTCACCGTCACCAGCCTTAATCTCAATCAGCCTCCCCTCAACCAAAACAACACTGTAGATGTTGAGCAAGATTTTTTTGGGAAATCTGCATATCTCACAGTCAGTGGCCAGCTTGAAGCTGAGATCATGGCCATGGCATTTACCAACGTGTATACCTTTGGCCCTACCTTTCGCGCCGAAAATTCCAATACTTCCCGTCACTTAGCAGAGTTTTGGATGATTGAGCCCGAGATGGCGTTCTGCGATCTGATGGGTAACGCTGATCTCGCCGAAGACTTTCTCAAATACATCTTTAAGGCGGTATTGGATACCTGTGAAGATGATATGGCCTTCTTCAACCAACGCATTGATGATTCAGTGTTAGCGACTGCAGACAACATCATCAACAATGAATTTGCTCGCATTACTTACACTGAAGCCGTAGATCGGTTGCTCAAGGCCGACAAAAAGTTTGAGTTTCCCGTTGAGTGGGGGATCGATCTCCAGTCTGAACACGAGCGCTATTTGGCAGAAGACTTGTTCCAAAAACCCGTGATTGTCACGGACTATCCGGCAGCGATCAAAGCGTTTTACATGCGGCTCAATGACGATCAAAAGACCGTAGCAGCAATGGATGTATTGGCCCCCAAAGTCGGTGAAATCATTGGGGGCTCTCAGCGAGAAGAACGACTTGATGCTCTAGAAACCCGGATTGATGAAGCGGGATTGCCCCGCGAAGCCTATTGGTGGTACCTCGATTTGCGCCGCTATGGCACTGTCCCCCACGCTGGTTTTGGCCTCGGGTTTGAGCGACTGGTGCAGTTTATGACGGGCATGGGCAACATTCGTGACGTGATCCCCTTCCCCCGTACCCCCGACAACATTGACTTTTAAAAAAATATCGTAGGTGAGGGCATTTCATAAGCTCCTCAACAATCAGCCAGAATTCGTTAATGTGGTCAGAGAATGACGCAGTGGAACGTAGGTTAATGAATAAGCTGGCAACCTTACAGGCACTTTTTGCCGACATGGATCGCGCCTTGATCGCTTACTCTGGCGGGATTGATAGCACTCTAGTCGCAAAAGTTGCATTTGATGTGCTGGGCGATCGCGCGCTCGCGGTTACAGCTGACTCGCCATCACTGATGCCAGAAGATTTAGAAGACGCTAAAGTCCAAGCAGCCGAAATTGGCATTGCCCATGAAATCGTGAAGACTCACGAAATGGACAATCCTAACTACACCAGCAATCCCGCTAATCGCTGCTACTTTTGCAAAAGCGAACTGCACGACACCCTCAAACCTCTCGCGCTAGACCGGGGCTATCCTTACGTCGTGGATGGCGTGAACGCCGACGACCTGCACGATTACCGCCCTGGCATTCAGGCTGCTAAGGAACGGGGGGCGCGATCGCCGCTTGCCGAAGTCGACATTACAAAGCTAGAAGTCCGAGAAATATCGCGATCGCTGGGTCTCCCCTGGTGGGATAAGCCGTCGCAGCCGTGCCTCAGTTCTCGCTTTCCCTATGGCGAATTCATCACTACTGAAAAACTTCAGCGGGTTGCTCAGTGCGAACGCTATTTACGTCAATTGGGTATGCGTAATCTGCGCGTGCGATCGGCAGGTGACGTCGCTCGCATTGAACTCCCCCCAAACGACATTCAGTCTTTTATAGCCTCTACTAACCTGCCAGCACTTGTTGCCGCCTTTCAAGACTATGGATTTACCTACGTCACCTTAGACCTAGAAGGCTATCGCAGCGGTAAGCTCAATCAAGAATTACCCACTCAGAAAAACCTGGTTGGTTCTGCGTAAACATCTCAAATCCCTGACAAGTTAAGCATTCTGCCAACCTTGGTGAGTGCTGGCAGAATGCTCAACGATAAAGTTCAGCCGTTACGCAGCAGTTGAGTTCAGTCCGATTTGGCCCGGGCAGTAGTGCAAACAGCATCCTAAGATTCCATCATTGCTTTGAGCACAACAGTGGGGTCTACCCAACTCCCTTGATATTTCATCCCCCAGTGCAAATGAGGACCGGTGGTGCGCCCGGTCATGCCCACACGGCCAATCCGCTGACCACTGGTGACTAGATCACCTTGACGAACCTGGATGCCACCATTGTGATCAACTAGCCAGCGATCGCCATCTTTTTCAATCACGACATAGCCCTGCAAATGGCAATAGATATGCAACCAACCGTGAGACTCAACAACTATTCCTGTGCCGCAGGCGGTATCATCTGAAACTTCGACGACCGTGCCCTCCCACCAAGCACGAATGTAGCTGCCCATAGGTGCTGCAATATCCAGTCCATAATGAAAGCGACGTCCTCCATAGGGGTGGTTGCGATACCCAAAGGGAGAAGTGTACGCAATAAAGTTCTCGACAGGGAAGGAAGCCGATTGCCAAGGCGTTTTGGCTACGGTAGCAGTCTCTTCAGCAATGGGTTCTGTCGCATCTTGAGCATCTGCCTGAAACGTGGACTGACTGACAGCAGAAGCCCAAATGAGCCCAGCCAAAGCGGCAAAACCGCAGAACCCTGCCGCCAGCGATCGCCACCTGTCTGGAACAGCAGTATCATGCGATAACGATTGATGGGTCTCTCCAGTAAGGGCACCCGCTGGATACGGATATCCAACCTTACTCGCCGATGACAGCCTGTTCTCAACGTAATGACGAGAATAACTTTGCTGGTGCGCAACCGAATATGGCCTTTGGCTAGAGGAATCGCGTAGTGACATACAGATCAATTCATTTGTACTAAATTGACCTCATTAATATATCCCAAAACAAGCACAAACAGATCATTTGTACTTGTTTTGGGGCACCTAATTAGTGAGCATGATGCTCATAAGAATAATGATGACCAAACTTTAGCCCAGAAGAGCTGAGAATAATGAGATTCAAAGGTTTCAATAAGCTTGCCTCTAGCTACGTTAGATATGGGCGATTGCCTGCAATATATGACCTGAATGACCGGCACGATAGGTCATATTCTCTGTTGCAGCAAGTCATTCTGTTTAGAAGACCTTAAAGCTGTTGGAAATATGCCGTCCCCCCCCTTAATTGCTGGCGTCATGGCTCAGTCATGTTGTGCAGCGCTGCATAGGGCTTCACTCTGGTATCGAGTCACCGTATGGCTCCTTATATGTTTGTGCCATTTTTGCCTGGTGTTCTTGCTTGCGATGCTCTAGCTCCATTTCAGCTTCAAGTTCCTTGCCCAAAAAATAGTTGAGAAAGGTACGCACCACGGCGATAATCGCGAGTCTGATTAAGTCCTCTACTGCTGGAGCGACTGTTGTCGCTAGAACGTCTGCCCCCAGCTGAAATTCCAGCGCAATCGCTAGCCAAGTTCCAAACGTGAGGCGCACTTGGTTGAAGGGTAACTCTTCGCCTCGGCGCTGATGTCGCCGCACTTGGATGACGAGTTGCCCAGTTTTTAACAAGCCTAAGACCACACAAAAAACGGAGATGGACTCTAGCAACAGCTTGGCCCAAGAGACTAGCCAATCTAGCGCATGTTCCCAACCGGTCATGAATACCATAGATGAGGGCTCCGTTATGCATGGTGAATCTAGTGGTCGGTCAATTGGTATCGATTTTAAGGTCCCAGGTGCTTGGTCAAGCTGGGCTGACAGCAAGTCAGTAAAGCCGATAGTCTTTGAGTAACCTGCAACCGACTATTCTATGTCTGGCTTATGATTCAGTTTGTGCGCGATCGCCTTTTGCCCAGTAAGCCTGCTCAACTGCTGATTCAAACCGGCCTCAAGTGGCAGCGCGATCGCTGTGCTGCTTGGGGCGCTGCCCTGTCTTACTACGCACTCTTTTCACTGTTTCCAATCTTGCTGGTCGCCTTAAGCGTGTTGGGCCAGTTACTCGGTTCAGAAGCTGAGCTGATGCAACAACTTAGCACGGTCGACCTTAATTGGTTACCGACCGCCGCTCGAGAAATTGTGGAGCACACTTTAATAGCGCTCAATCGCTCTAGTACGGGAGCCGGCATCATCGGCTTTGCATTGTTGCTATATTCCGCCAGTACTGTATTTGGCGTCTTGAATCAAGCCGTTGATGCGATCTGGAATGCTGACCTAGCGAGAGCAACTATCAGGCCTTTGCGACAAACAGTAACTGCATATATTGTCAATCGGGCGATCGCGTTCTTGTTAGTATTCAGCACCTGTCTTTTATTGTTAGCTTCCTTGCTCTCGCAAATTTGGGTCGAAAGCGTGGTGCGATTTGTCGATAGCTTTCAATGGCGCTTACCTTGGCTAGACATCAATCAGATTCCCCTCGCCGATGGTCTTAACTCTGGTCTTGCCATTGCGACAATTGCTTGCTCTACATTATTTTTGCTGAAAATTTTGCCTTCAGCCCAGATTGCTTGGCGTGATATCTGGCCCGGCGCTCTTCTCACAGCTGTTTTATTCTTCGTGTTGCAGTGGTTGGTCACCAATAGCATCGTCACCATGGGCAGTCGCTATGCTTCTTACGGTGTCATTGGCGGTGTCATGATTCTATTACTGTGGATCTACTTCACTTGCCAAATTTTCTTGTTGGGATGCGAGTTTTCCTATGTTTACGCTAACTTATTTGGCACTCGTCGCCATGCTAAAAAGAAGCAATTGCGATACGAATGACCATTTGATCAATATCTTCTCAAGCTTATATTTATCCAATTGAACAGACCAGACATCTCCATGTAGAGATCAGTTTTAAATTATTGCGCACTCGCATCAAGCGTCTGGCCCGCAAAACAATTTGCTTCTCCAAGTCGATGCGGATGCACGACACTGTTATCGGGCTGTTTATCAACCGCTACGAATTTGGCTGAGCCATATGACGGCTTTCCAC